>CALKWO010000258.1 GCA_938003875.1 uncultured bacterium | reverse complement strand
TTTCCTGTGCCAGATGAGCAGTGCTATGATAATAGCATCTGCTCCAGCAGGCGGGGTTCAGCCTTATTTTTTATAGACTATACATACCACAGATTCTGTTAGAACCAGCGTCTTATTGATTAGCAAGAACTCACGAAAGATTTAGGAATTAATTCGTTATCGTTCTCGTACGATAATGATAACAAAAAAGAATTAAATATAATTTTCTCTATAAGTCATTGCTAGCCAATATGTGCAATTTAACATTGTCAAATTAAAGCCAAAGCATACTAACCTATCCATTTATCGTTGTCAACCGAATTTTTTTGTACAATCCATCGTCTCTCTTCCAAAAATATCATCACAAAGAGATAGATAGTTTATAAAAAAAAATGATATTTTTTTGTTTTCAATATAGGATAAATATTTTTTTATATAATTAACCTATTTTTATATAAAGAGATAAAAAAATTGGGGGAAAAAAAATTACAAAAATATAATTTTTTTTTTTTTCTAACTTGCATTTTGAATTAGAATTTCGTATAATAAATATAGAAATAAAGAATAGCAAAAGCAATAAAGTAATTTTTCTAGCGTTCTTAGAAAAGCTATATAGCATTTATAAGAACACGAGATTTCCATATAGCAAAGAAAAGCAATACATCCCTCCTAACACCCTCCTAATAGACCAGTAAAAATATATAAAAGCCTTGCCAAAAGCAAGGCTTTTTTTTTGATCCTAGTTTTTATATTTTTTTAGAATATTCAAAACGTGTTCAATATCCTGGGTTGTATGGGAAGCGGAAATCTGGAAGCGTATTTCTTCATCTCCTTTAGGTACAACAGGATAGTTCAATCCTGTGGCTAAAATGCCTTTGTTGATTAAGTATTCTACTAAATTTTTGGTTTTTGCGGTGTCCCGAACCATAAGAGGAACTACAGGATGCTCTCCTTCAAGGGTTTCATATCCAGCTTGTTTTAATCCTTCTCGGAATAGTTTCGTCACTTTTTTCAGATGAGATAGAATTTGTAAACCTTCCTGGCTGTCCAGTATTTCCAAGGCTTTTAAAGCTGCATAGCATTCTCCCACTGTGATAGGATTAGAATAAATATACATAGGGGCGGTTTCTCTCAGATAAGCGATGATGGTTTTGCTGGAAACCACATACCCGCCATTTACACCGAATGCTTTTCCCAGGGTTCCAATGAGAATATCCACTTTAGCGTTTGTATACTCTTCTGTGCCACGGCCTGTTTTGCCAAAAGCTCCTACGCCATGAGAATCGTCTGCTATGGTAATGATACCTTCGGGAAAATTTTCTTCGTATTTATGACAAATTTCTACCAGAACATTCAGGGGAGCATTGTCTCCTCTCATGCTGAAAATGCCATCTGTAACAACGACGGCTCTTTTTCCCTTGCCGATATTGCTTTGGATAGCGAGTTCCAGCTCTTTCATGTCATTGTGTTTATAAACAGCTTTGGCTGCAGGTCTTGCCAGCTTCATGGCATTGATGATGCAGTTGTGGTTCAAGGCATCGCTAATGACCACAGTATCTTCTGTAATCAAAGGGACGAGAACGCCCATGCTAGTAACATAAGCAGAGCTAAAAAGCATGGCTGCTTCTCTGGAATGAAAAGAAGCAAGCTTTTTTTCCAGGTCTACATGGGGTTTATGCGTTCCACTGATGAATCTTACAGCACCTGGCCCAACGCCATACTCTCTCACGCCTTTTTCTTCTGCTTCTATCAACTCATGGCGCAGTGACATCCCCAGGTAAGAATTCGCGTTCATCTTGATAAATTCCTGGTTTCCTTTTCCTTCTATATAATACCGCGGCCCAAAATCACCTTGAGCGTGTTTGATAGCAGTAATCACCATCTCAAATCCCTTGCGGATTCCTTTGCCAGTGAGATCATCCAGATGTGTGTTTAAGGTTTTTTCTAATTTTTCTAATGACATTATAAGGCTCTCTTCATAAAAATATTTCTTGCTCATGAATACCAAAATCGCTACATTAGTTATATGTAGTGATACAACAAAAAACAAACACTAGTTTATCTTTTTTGTCTAAATTTATCTAGTATTTTTTTATCCGAAGGATGGTTTTATGGATTCGTCAGAAGAAACAAGACCTTTGCATAACCAGGAAAAAACTGTATTTTCAGAAGGACAATTCTCTCCAGGATCTATGTTTTTTCATTATAGAATAGAAAAAGAAATAGGAAGAGGAGGAATGGGCATTGTATATAAGGCAATGGACACAAAATTGCAAAGATACGTTGCGATTAAAATCATTTTGGGGGGGGTAGAAACAGGGAAAAAAGTCCAGAGATTCCTTCGAGAAGCCAAAGCCCTGGCTCAGTTGAAACACCCTAATATAGTAGAGATTTATGAAATGGGCCAGTCCCCTTTACACTTCTTTATCATGGAATACGTTGAAGGGGAAAATCTTTCCTTATACTTTCAGAATAAAAAACTATCCATGAGAAAAATAGTTACCATCTTATACAAAGTAGCTCAGGCTGTCCATTACGCTCATAAAACAGGAATTGTCCACAGAGACATAAAGCCTGCTAATATACTGATAGACAAAACAGAATGCCCTAAAATCATGGATTTCGGGCTTGCCAAGATGAATGAGGACATAGGGCTTTCCTGCACGGGTGATATAATAGGAACCCCTAACTATATGTCCCCTGAACAAGCTGAAAACAAGGATGTCGATAAGCGAAGCGATATCTATTCTCTGGGAGCTACTTTATATGAAGGACTTTGTGGCAGGGCTGTATTCCAGGGGGAAAACACTTATAATATTATGCATCAGATTGCCACACAAGACCCTGTTCGCCCTATGCTTCTGAATTGCGATATTCCTAAAGAATTAGAAGCAATCTGTATGAAATGCCTGGAAAAAAAGCCAGAAAACCGCTATTCTAGTGCCCATATACTCAGCAAAGACTTACAAAATTTTCTGGAGAATCGTCCTGTTATAGCCAGGCCAGCTTCTTCCTTCACCTATTTCAAAAAATTTTTGATAAGAAACTGGCTTGTTGCCTCGATAGTGTTTGTTGCAAGTTGTATTTTAGCCACTAGCACGATTTTTTTTATCTTTTTTTTGATACAGGAAAAGGAAAAGGCTGAATTCGCAGAAAGACAGGCCAAAATTGCACAGGCACAAGGGCTGGTGGCCAAGGGAAATGCCATGCTATTAGGCCAGCGTTGGGAAGATGCGATTGATGAATACCACAAAGCTAGAAAATCCTTTCAGGAATTGAATCTTCCTCAGAATATCATAGAGTGGAGTATACTCCAGGCATATCGAAAAAATCCACTTCCTTTATTGCAAATTCAGGTACAAGAAGAAACAGAATTGAAAGATGTCGCCTATACGCCTGATGGCAAGTTCATTCTCATTGCTGGAAATAAAACTATGCAAATGTGGGATAGCAAAACAGGTTCTTTGGTACATAGCTATGATGGCATTGCTCCTTTCTGTCTTGTTTTAGATGGTAAGTCATTTTTTTGCAATACGATGCAAAAAGAAATTGTCAGATATGATTTAGAGACAGGGAAAAAGCTTTATAGAATTGCTATTTTTGATGATAAAGTAGAAAGCATAGCATTTTCCAAAGAAACCAATTTGCTTATGTATGGCACCGAAAAAGGCAAAGTCGTTCTATGGAACATCAGCACACAAAAATCTCAAGTTTCGAATGTAGCACTAAATGAAATCAGAAGTGTTGCTTTTTCTAAAAATGGGCTTATGGCAGCAGCCATAGAGAGATATAAAGCCTTTGTATGGGATTTAAGCAAAAAAACCTTAAAAGAATACAGGATTCCTTTTATTTCAGAAATAAGCTATGGACAGAGCATATCTTTTCTATCAGGAGCAGAGTATCTTCTACTTTCTACTGGCTTTCATGGAAGAATCTGGAATATAAAAACTTCAAGAGAAATAAAAAGATTTGCAGGGCATAGCCAGGGCGTGACAAAAGCCATTCTTTCCCCTGATGAAAGATGGGTGCTTACCTCTTCCTGGGATAAAACAATACGTCTATGGGATACAATCAAAGAAAAAGAATTGCAGGTTCTTAGAGGAAGCAAAAATACAGTGACTTCTATAGCCTTTTCTCCTGATAGCACAAAAGTCGCTAGCGTATCGGATGGCAGTGTTCTGTGTGTGTGGGATATAAACCCTAACCAGGAGCGATTTTTTCTATCCAATATGCTATACCAGATACAGTCTTTGCAGGTTTCTCCCAATGAGCTACAGCTTCTGGCAGCAGACAATACAGGGACAATCTTTCTATATGATATGGAATCGGGAAACCTGATCATGGAATTCAAAGGGCATGAAAGTCCTGTATTCCAGGCTACCTTTTCTCCTGATGGAAATCGCATTGTTTCGGCTGGATGTGATGGGACAGTCCGTCTATGGGATATTCATCGAGGAAAAGAAATTCAGCGCATGAAAGTGTATGATGATATTCAGAAGATGGCACTAAGAGCGATCTTTTCTCCTGATGGGAAAAAGATTCTTTCTGGAGGCCAGGATGGAAAAGTCCGATTGTGGGATGCCATGACAGGAAAGCAAATCCTGTGTATGGAAGGTGCTCCCGATGGGGAATGGATAGGCGGTCTTGCTATTGTTAAGGAAGGAAGAGAGGCATTTTCCGCTTCCAGAGATGCCAGGATATATCGTTGGGATTTAAAGACTGGGCAAAAAATCAAAGAAGAGAAAACCAACTTCCATCTATTTTGCATGACACTTTCAGAAAACCAACAATGGCTGGCCTATACATCCCATAAAAATCTCATAGAAATACTCGACCTGGATACTAATAATAAACTTCAAAACACCCAAAAAATATATCATCCAGGAGATGTGCAAAACATTTTCTTTTATGATTCAGATCGATATCTTCTGACAGTGGGAAGCGATAAGAATTTAAAATTTTGGGACAGAGAAACGCGAACCGAGAGCCTGAATTTTTATGAAGATGCCAGTATCTCTAAATTTGCTTTGGCTTCCAGGAAAAATATTCTTTTTCTTGCATACCATGACAATAACATGGGCCGTCTCGCCCTAAGCCATACCAAAGAGTATGAATTTTTTCAAAAGCAACTGCCCGATGCCATAAAAAAAATCGAACGAAAGGAGTCGCTTGCTGAAGCCTATACTGTGTTTGGCAACTGGTATTACTTTCGGGGAGCATGGAAAGAAGCAAGAGACTTATATCTTATAGCACAAATACATGGAGCCAGCATTCCTGCTTCCCGCCTTTTTCAATGCTATTGGAAAACAGGCCAATATCCAGAATCCCTTCAGCAAATACAAAAGGCAAAGACACAAGCAAGCCCAGATACTTTACTCCATCTGGAATTATGCGAGAAGGGAATCCTGGCAGAGCAGGAAGGGCGAGAGCAGACAAGACAAAAGTTAGCCACTGCTAAAACAGCAGCATCTTCTATTCAAGAGGTATTCACGGAAAAAAATTCTATACCCTGTAAAATCCATGATAAAGATTACCTTCTTCACTACTATAAAATTTCTGTTTACGCCCAAGAGCATATAAAAATTATTATGACAGGAGAAAATTTTACCCCTTGCATCAGCATACAAAATCCTTTAGGACACACTATTTTCTGCAACCAGCATATCTTTGGTCAGGGACAAATTCTATCGTGGGAAGGGAAATTGCCGATGGCAGGCGAATACCTTATTATGTGTTTAAAACAGGGCAAAGAATCGGGGCAGTATAGCTTAGAGATACAACGTTAGTAAGTTCATGCATAGGAAATTATAGTTATTAGTGATAAATGCACTTTAAGCTATATTCCAAATCTTAGCCCTGAAGGGGCGAAATATAATAGCCAGGGGCAACGCCCCTGGTATAAGTTCCAGCTAGGGCTAAAACAAATATTTTTTTTTTTATTTGACAAATAGAAATGATTTGTTATAATTACTCTCATGTTGGAGGGATGGCAGAGCGGCTTATTGCGGCGGTCTTGAAAACCGTTGTCCCCCACAGGGACCGTGGGTTCAAATCCTACTCCCTCCGTTTAGAAGGCATTAGCCTCTTAAGGCAATAGCCTCTTAAATGGAAAAAAAGTTTATATTGGTACGGAGAGGTGGCTGAGCGGCTGAAAGCGGCAGATTGCTAATCTGTTGAGGTGATATATTCGCCTCCGCGGGTTCGAATCCCGCCCTCTCCGCCATTTTTTTTATATCTTCCTAATTTTCCCCAAAAAACGATTTATCCATCCTCATAATTCACTAGACAAATTCCAAGAACTATGCTATAATTTTTTTCCAAATAGATAGTTTTCTGTATGTTTCTATAAAAAAATCTTACTTTTTGAGAAAAAATATGGCCCTCATCAAAGAAGATACTCTTTTTGGCCGCATTGCAATATTAAACAATTTTATCACAAAAGCTCAGTTGGAAGAAGCACTGGAACTACAAAAAAATCGAGAGCATTTTTGTCCTCTTGCATTGATTTTATTGGAAAAAGGATATATCAACAGAGTACAATTTCGTGATATTTTTGAAACGCAAAAAAGAAAATTGCCCAAGCCGGCTATAAACCCACAGGAACGAAAAGAAGATATGATATTTGGCTATCTAGGTTTTAAAAATCATTACCTGGATCAGGAAGCCATATATCAATGCTTATGCCTTCAAAGCCAAATGGCTAAAAAAGGTTTACTCTTTCGTCTAAGCGAATTGTTGATTAACAAAGGACATCTGACGATAAATCATGCAGAAAAAATTCTGGAAGAGCAAGACCGTCTTGTGATTTCTTGCGAGGGATGCGAACTCCAATACAATATTTTAGGTCTGCAAATCAATGAATTCCCATGCAAAAGATGTGGGCAAAAAATCAAGATCGATAATAATCTTTTATTGAAGTACAGAATAGAAGAAATTGATGCTTTCAATATGGCATTGCAAGCCCTTTCTCAAAAACAAAGCATCCCCGCAGCCCCTAAAAAGGTAAAAGCCCCAAAACCCGCAGGTGCTCTCCAAATACTCTCGGATGGTTTAACTGAATTCAAAAGCATAGCAGAGCAAACAAAAGATGAGGATTCTCATATTGAAGAGCTTGATTTTACTCATGGGGTATCGGAAACAAGAGAGGAAAGCGATGAATGGGAAGAATTTTCAGAACAGGAATTCATTTCTGCGGGCATACCAGGCCAGGAAAGGCTAAAAAAATATAGAGATGAAGAAGAATGGTATAAAATAGGCATGGAGCTGGAGGACGGCACATCCGATGAAGACAGCATCTTTGATAGTGATACAGGCGATGATGAATTTATTGAAATCAGTGCCATTTCTCTTGCAAGAAAAAGAATGAAAAGCAAGTATTCTGCGGACGGGAATAATTAAAAATTTTACCACAGAGGACAGAGAACACGGAGAAGAGAACCACAGATGAACACAAATAAACACGGATAAAATTGTTTTAAAATTATCTGTGTGCATCTGTGTTTATCCGTGGTTCAAAAGTTAAAACTCTCTGTACCCTCTGTGTCTGTTAATTCTATTTTTTTAGTTTATGACCGTTCGCAGTATAAAAACGAGATTTCGAGATTAAGGCATTACTATGATAGATAAACCTCCTTTCGTTGATTTATATAGTTTTCTTGGTATACCTCCAGGCTCACCCCCTAATTTAATCTATTTAGCAATTTTAAAGATAGAGTCTTCTGATTGGAAGAATTTAGGGGATATAAGCCAAAAAGAAAATTTTGCTGTAGAAATGGAACGAAATCTTGCTGCAATACGAGAAAATTTGCTCTCTACAATCAATAAAAGGCAAGGATATGAGCAAGAATGGGGAGCATACTACTACCCTATTTGCGATAAACAAACCAATGTGGGGGAATTCTGTGAAAGAAGTAAAAAAAGCTCTCTTTTAACATCAGGTTTACGCCAAAAATCGGAAAGCCCTAAAACCTCTGAGCTACTCGATCATTTTGATTATAGAAATGACTTTCTGTATTTTATGATGAGAGACTTTCCTGGAGAAGGAGATATTTTTTTTCTCAACACAGAAGAGGAAGTTAGCTTGCCTCCGCTGGAAGACATTCTTCTTTTTGAAAACAGACAGTTTTATTTAAAGACATTTTCTAAAAACAAGATCAAAATTACCAATGATTCTATGGGAAAGCTGATTCTGAGCGACGAGAAGAACACTTCCATCCCCCTCCATATAGGAGACAGGATAGAGTTCTACAATGGAACAAGATTGATTCTGAGGACTATGCACTCAGGAAAGAACACAGTAAAAAAAGAGGCATCTCCCCAATATCATCTTTACCTCACAAGGGAAAAAATCCATCTTGCGTTAGATACAGAAAAAATATATATTGTTGGCCGTAGCACAAACGATATTCGATGTATGCATTTCGACGAAGATAAATTTTGTTTTATCAATTTGGGAAGAAGGGAACGGAGCATTTCCAGGCAAAATTTTCAAATTTTTTATCATCACGATTGCTGGTATATACAAGACTTAGGCAGCCGATATGGAACAACGCTGGATTTTAAAAACCATGCCAGATTAGAAACACTGATTGGTGGTGCTATCATGGTTTTAGAAGAGGGATGGATTCGCTTAGGGTATGATAAATCCTATATGATTGAAATAACGACTAACCCTAAAAGGCAAGAAATCTCTGAGGAGTTTTATTCTGAGAGTATCTCAGATTATACTGTATACGATATTTCTTTATTACTCTAAAGGAGGCGTTATGAGAAGTTTTGTAGTTTTATGTATGCTGGTTTGTTTTTCTTGCTTTTCCTTTGCTGGGGAATTGCGTAACCAATGGCAAAAAGCCAAAGACAATGCTGCCAAGGAATTGAAAAAACAAGGAGAAAAATCTCTGAGTTCTCTGGTAAAATTCAACAAAGATTTTGGGCCATCTCTGGATGAGTTCGAAAAAATAAAAGCGAAATACAAAGGCCTGACTCTGGACACTATTTTGCAAAATAAATCATGGCATAAATCCTTTCATGAATTTTGCAAAAAAGAGTTCAGTGATGAGAACTGGGATTTTTATTTTATCAAAGAGCAAAATATCGTTGTCAGCAATGAAACCACAAGAGCGAATAACATGCGCAAGCTTTATAAAGATTATATTACAGCATCTGGGCAAAAGCAGCTTAATATTAGTGGTAATATAAAAAGTATGTGGCAAGCGATGAATGAAAAAAAATTCTATGTTACAGAAGAAAAAGCAAAAGAAATTATAAAATTAACAAAAGAAGCAGCAAAAGGAAATATGGCAGATACTTTTTTCCGTTTTATCCTTGTAGAACCTGGTATAGCCAGGAAAAAATGCCAGGAAATTTGCGATCTGTATCAAAGAGAGGTTACAGAAAAATTGAAAGGCCCCAAACAGCTTTCCGCTCAAAAAATTCTTTTGGATGCTTTGAGTGCAATCGAGAAGATAATCAATAAATAGCTTATGATGTTTTTAGGATCGCTTATTGTCCGTCAATAATGAAGTTTTAAAAATAATCTAACGCATTTTATTCATAATTTTTTATGAATAAAATGCGTGTTTTTCTTTGTATTTTTTTAAGATGGAATCTTTCTGTCTTACTGTATTTTTACTTATTTTAGGAAAGTTATGAGTACAACCCAAGAAAAAATCGAAAAATTGCGTGAGATGAAGAAACGCCTGTGGATGGGAGGCGGAGCCAAACGCATCGAAAAGCAACACGAATCAGGCAAATTGTCTGCTCGTGAAAGGATTGCCTGTCTTCTGGACGAAGACACTTTCCAGGAAATGTATCTCTTTTCCCAGCATCGTTGCACAGGCTTTGGCCTTCAAGATAAAGAACAGGCTGCTGATGGTGTAGTTACAGGAGTTGGATGTATAGACGGTCGCCAGGTATTTGTAGCCTCACAAGACTTTACGATATTAGGTGGCTCTGTTGGAGAAGTCCATGCTGACAAAATTTGCCAGATGATGGATATGGCCCTCAAATGCGGAGCACCTTTTGTCCTTGTCAACGATAGCGGTGGAGCAAGAATCCAGGAAGGAATAATGTCTCTTAGCGGCTATGGCCGTATTTTCTACCGCAATGTTTTACTGTCAGGCGTGGTTCCCCAGATATCTATTATTGCTGGGCCTTGTGCAGGTGGTGCTGCTTATTCCCCAGCGATTACAGATTTCATCATCATGACCAAAAAAGCAGGCAGGATGTTTATCACAGGGCCTCAGGTCATCAAAGAAGTCACAGGCCAGGCGATTTCTTCGGAAGAATTGGGTGGTTTTTATGCACAAACTGCCTATAGTGGAGTCGTCCATTTTGTTGCAGAAGATGATCAAGATGCCATGAGAATATGCCAGAAACTCCTCAGCTTCCTTCCATCCAACAATATGGAAGACCCTCCTGATTTCAGCGAAGGAGAGTTGCTGGTTAGCGAAAACCCTGTTCTCAACAAAATCATTCCCGATAATCCTCGCCAGGCTTACAATATGAAAGACGTTATCTTGAATATCGTTGATAACCAGGATTTTCTGGAAGTTCAGGAACAATTCGCTCCCAATGCTATTGTTGGTTTTGGCCGAATCAATGGTCGAAGCATAGGAATCGTCGCCAACCAGCCTATGGTCATGGCAGGTGTTCTGGACATCAATAGTTCTGATAAGATCTCCCGTTTTGTGCGTTTTTGCAATGCCTTCAATATTCCTCTCGTGACCTTTGTGGATGTTCCAGGGTTTATGCCTGGCATTGAGCAAGAGCATGGCGGAATTATCAGGCACGGAGCCAAGATGCTTTTTGCCTATTCGGCTGCCACTGTGCCCAAAATTAGCATTATTGTAAGAAAAGCCTATGGCGGAGCATATCTGGCTATGTGCGGGAAAGACCTCGGATGCGACAGAGTCGCTGCCTGGCCTACTGGAGAAATCGCTGTTATGGGTGCTGAAGGAGCAGTAAGCATCATCTACCGCGATGAAATCGAAAAGTCTTCCAATCCCAAGAAAACACGAGAAGAATTCATTGCAGAATACCAGATACAATTTGCCAATCCTTATATTGGAGCAGGAAGAAATCTGATCGACGATGTCATTGAACCTCAGGATACAAGAAGGTATCTGGGACTTGCTCTGGAATCCTTACGAACAAAACGCGAATTGCGTCCTCAGAAAAAACATGGATTGATCCCCTTGTAAGTTTATTTTCAACAAGGAAATTATATGTCACCAGATATTGCTTTTGCTTTAAGACTTACGGTTATAGCAATGGCTGTGGTCTATATAGCATTAATTTTGGTTGCTTGCATCATCAGTATATTCAAAAATCTTAGCAAAACTTCTGCTAAACCTGTGGTGCAACATAAATCAGAGGTAAAAACAGAAGAAAAATACACAAAAGATCTTCCACCAGAATTGCTTGCCGTTATCTCTACGGCAGTGGCTGTTGCCATAGACAAAAAATTTCAAATTAAAAAGATTCGCTATCGCAATATGCCTCCTGAAAAGACATGGAACAAGCAAGGCGTAGCAAGCATTATGGCCTCCCATGCCATCAATATACACCATAGTGAACACCATAAAAGTTAATTAGGAGTTTTAGATAATGAAAAAGATGCGCGTAAGTGTAAATGGAATCAGTTACGATGTTGAAGTAGAAATCATAGAAGACGATGAACAAAGACTATCCCCTTATGGTATGGGCATACATCCCCCCCATCCTGCTCATGTTCCCCATGTAGCAGCTCCTTCTCCTATGCCAGCACCATCCATGCCTGTTCAACAGAAACCAAAATCAGGAGAAAACAAAGACAGTAAGTCCTTAACATCTCCTATCGCTGGCACAGTACTGGAAGTCAAAGTCGCTCCAGGTGCTGAAGTACAGATCAACCAACCTTTGGTAATCATTGAAGCCATGAAAATGGAAACCAACATCAGTTCTCCTGTTTCTGGTAAAGTAAAAGAAATCAAGGTAAAAGCTGGTGATGCTGTACTACAAGAGCAAGTTTTGGTTACTTTTGAGTAAACACAATTCCCTCGGAATATTCGAGGGAATTTCATAAAGGAGTTTTACTTTGGAAGAAGTCTGGCGTTATATCCAGTTTAGTGGTTTCTATAACATAACAACAGGCCATGTTGTTATGATTCTGGTGGGTTTGATATTCATTACGCTAGCCATCAAAAAAAACTATGAACCATTGCTCCTGGTTCCTATTGGTTTTGGCATTGTTTTAGGGAATATACCCTTCAAGGCTGGTTTAGGGATTGGAATCTATGAGCAGGGCAGTGTGTTGAACTATCTCTATTTTGGCGTTGTAAAGGGAATATATCCGCCTCTTATCTTTTTGGGCATTGGAGCCATGACAGACTTTTCGTGTCTGATAGCTAGGCCTAAATTGATTTTGCTAGGGGCAGCAGCACAAATAGGAATTTTTATAACCTTGATTAGTGCCGTCATAATAGGTTCTCAATTCCCTGAGCTTGGCCTGAGCGATCCTAACAATCTGAATCGTCTGAAACAGGCGGCGTGCTCCATTGGAATCATTGGAGGCGCAGATGGCCCAACCGCCATCTTTCTTACCAGCAAGCTGGCACCTGATCTTTTGGGAGCAATTGCGGTTTCAGCATATTCCTATATGGCTCTCGTTCCTGTAATCCAGCCTCCCATCATGTATCTGCTCACAACCAAAAAAGAACGACTCATTAGAATGAGCAATCCACAGCCTGCAACAACTTTACAAAAAATTTTGTTTCCTATTGCAGTGGCGTTGATATGCTTGTTCATTGCCCCAGGGGCTTTGCCTTTGATTGGAATGCTTTGCCTGGGAAATTTGCTTAAAGAAAGTGGCGTAACCCAAAGATTAGCAACAACAGCACGCAATTCTTTTATTGATATTGTCACCATCTTGCTTGGTGTTACGGTAGGAGCAAGCACACAAGCTGATACCTTCTTGACAACAAGGTCTATCGTAATTTTTGTCATGGGTGCATTTTCTTTCATGACTGCTACGGCAGGAGGAATTCTGTTCGCTAAATTCATGAATCTCTTCTTAAAAGAAGGGGATAAAATCAATCCACTGATTGGTGCAGCAGGCGTTTCGGCTGTTCCTGATTCTGCAAGAGTAGCCCATATTGTAGGGCAGGAAGAAGATCCCAACAACTTCTTGATTATGCATGCTATGGGGCCTAATGTCGCAGGAGTCATTGGTTCAGCAGTCGCAGCAGGCGTAATGTTAGCAGTTTTTTAAACCAAGAGCATTCCCTATCTGGGAATGCCTTGTGGATAGAAAGGGAATAATGATGAAGTTCGAGGAATGGAAAAAATTAGCAGAAAAAGAGTTGGAAGGAAAATCTTTAGAAAATCTGGTATGGAATACATCAGAAGGATTTCCTGTTAAACCTTTATATACAGAAGAAGACTTTGAGCAACTGGAATTGAGAAACACCCTCCCTGGGGTTTATCCCTTCCTTCGTGGGCCTTATTGCAGCATGTACACAAACAGAGCGTGGACAGTAAGGCAATATGCAGGATTTTCCACTGCGGAAGAATCCAATGCTTTTTATAGAAGGAACCTGGCAGCAGGGCAAAAAGGGCTTTCTGTAGCCTTTGATCTTGCCACCCACAGAGGCTATGATTCGGATCATCCCAGAGTGGTCGGTGATGTTGGAAAAGCAGGTGTCGCCATAGACAGCGTAGAAGATATGAAAATCCTCTTCGATCAGATCCCTCTGGATCAGATGTCGGTGTCTATGACTATGAATGGTGCTGTTATCCCTGTCATGGCTATGTTCATAGTGGCAGCAGAAGAGCAAAATGTAAGCCAGGAAAAGCTCAATGGAACCATCCAGAACGATATTCTCAAGGAATTCATGGTTCGCAACACCTATATTTATCCTCCTGAACCCTCCATGCGCATTGTCGCCGACATCATTGAATACACAAGCCGTTATATGCCTAAATTCAACAGCATCAGCATCAGTGGATACCACATGCACGAAGCAGGAGCGAATGCTGTGCAGGAACTGGCATTCACCCTTGCCGATGGCCTGGAATACACACGCAGCGCGATTTCCAGAGGACTGGGGATTGATAGCTTTGCTCCTCGCCTGTCCTTTTTCTTTGGCATAGGCATGAATTTTTTTATGGAAATTGCCAAGCTACGCGCCGCCAGATGGCTCTGGGCAGAAACCCTCAAGCAATTCCAGCCTAAAAATATGCGATCTCTGACACTGAGAACCCATTGCCAGACATCAGGATGGAGTCTGACAGAGCAAGATCCGTACAACAATGTCATAAGAACTACCCTGGAAGCCCTGGCAGCAGTACTGGGCGGAACGCAATCCCTGCATACCAATTCTTTTGATGAAGCACTGGCATTGCCTAGCGAATTTTCTGCTCGTATTGCCCGAAATACTCAGCTTATTCTGGAACATGAAACCAATATTCCCAAAGTCATTGATCCTATGGGCGGTTCGTACTATATCGAAGCTCTCACACAGTCTCTGGTAAAGAAATCCAGAGAGCTGATGGAAGAAGTAGAAAAATTGGGCGGAATGACCAAAGCCATCCAGGCAGGAATGCCTAAAGCCAAAATCGAAGAATCCGCAGCGAGAAGACAGGCATTGATTGACCAGGGAAAAGAAGTCATCGTTGGCGTAAATAAATTCAAGATCAAAGAAAATTCTTCTGTGGAAATACGAGAAATTGACAATACGAACGTTCGGGAATCCCAAATCCGAAGACTCCAGGAAATCAAGTCAAAACGAAACCAGGCAGAAGTGGATTCGATTCTCCATGCTCTCACTCAGGCTTGCGAGAACAAAGAAAATTTGCTGAAAGTCTCTATTGAAGCTGCCCGCAAACGAGCGACATTGGGCGAAATTTCTCTGGCAATGGAAAAAGTATTCAGCCGCTACGAAGTTTCCTCTAAAACAGTGAGTGGAGTCTATGCTTCCGAATACGAAAGCAACAAAGAATTTGAAGCCATGCTGGAAAAAGTCAAACAATTTGCAGACAAACATGGCCGCCGTCCTCGTATGCTTGTGGCTAAACTAGGCCAGGACGGACATGACAGAGGCGCGAGAGTGATCGCATGTGCTTTTGCTGATTTAGGCTTTGATATTGATATGGGCCCACTTTTCCAGACTCCCGAAGAATGCGCTCGCCAGGCAGTAGAAAACGATGTCCACGTTATTGGCGTTTCCAGCCTTGCAGCAGGGCATAAAACCCTTGTCCCTCAATTGGTCGAAGAACTGAAAAAAGCAGATGCGAGCGATATTATCGTGGTAGTAGGCGGAGTCATTCCTCCTAAAGACTATGAATTCTTATATCAGGCAGGTGCAAAAGAAATCTTTGGGCCAGGAACCAATATTCTCGAATCTGCCCGCAAAGTACTGAGCAGAATAGAAGAAAATTTTGCAAGATAGCGAAAGGATAAACCATGAAAGGCATTATTTTAGCAGCAGGAAGAGGGGTGCGCTTAGGCCCCCATACGGCGGATAAACCCAAAAGCCTCATTCCCTTAGGAGACAAAAGTCTTTTGCAGCGCAATGTGGAAAATTTGCAAAAGGCAGGAGTAGAGAAAGTCTTCATCGTGGTAGGCTATCGTCATGAAATGATCGAAGAAATGTTAGCAAAACATTTCCCTGCGGGTTTTTGTGAAACCATCATGAACCCAGATTATACCAGAGGAAGTGGGTCATCTTTGATATGCGCGCAGAGCGTTATGCAAGGGGATCTCATCATGGTAGAATCTGATCTGCTATACGATGTTGAGATTTTGAAACGGCTGTCCAATCCTTCCATAAAAAAAGCTCTGACTATGGGATATTTCAACCATAATCGCAGAGAGGTAAAGCTTTATCTCAAAGACAATTATATCCAGAAAGCCCAGTGGGCTGAGCCAGACGATAAAGAATCCGATGGAGATTGGGTTGGCTTTACCAGGCTGGATAGCGAAGGTTCCCAAGCACTAAAAACCTTGCTAGAACAAACGAATCCCGACCAAGGAAAAGAAATTGGGTATGAATCCTTTATCTTTGAACTTGTAGACAAGTACCGCTTCCAGGTGATTCCGATTCAGGATTTGCCCTGGATCGAAATTGACAACGAGATTGACCTCAAAAAAGCCCAGGAAGAAGTCTATCCCAGAATAGAAGCCAGAGAAAAGAAAGCCTGTTGATGAACCCCCAGGGCATTGCCCTGGGCTGGTATATACAGGCCTTTCAGTCCAAAGCCTTTTCAACTGACACAACCCGTGAAAAAATAGAAAGAGGGATGCAATGCCACCAGATTTTATTATTAAAACAGGAGATATGATTCAGATCACGATAGCACCTCCTGCTGTTGTTCCTACTCTTGTAGCACCTGTTCCCCTTGTAGGCTCTAGCTCGAATGTCATGGTATGCAAAATGCCTGCGTGTCTGGAAGGAGATGAGCTTCCTAAAATGCTTCTTAGCCCACAGCCTTATACCTGCCCACCCTTCGTGGTTCCAGGGATGGTAATGGTTTCTTTGAAACTCAATCCAACCAACAAGACCATGATAGCCAAAAACAAAAAGCCTATTCTTATCAAAGGTACACCCTTTATAGCAGAGTTTCAGGTCACAAAACCAGCTCAGTTGCCCCCCCCTGTAGCGGCTCCTGATCCTGTAGTAAAAAAAGTAGGCACAGCCCAGTTTATTACTACAAATGCAACAGTAAAAGGGGGATAAGGAATCAGAAATCGACCACCAAAAATTATTGTCATGTGACCTATAAGGTAAAAAATCCCATCAATTAAAATTTTACTGCTTGCAATACAGCTAAACTTGTTTAAAATATACTGAGTATATTTTATTGGTTTTAACAGAATTCTTGATATGTATAGTCCTTTTTACAGCGCATCTCGGATGGATTGCATACATTAAAAAGAACCACAGATAGACACAGATAAACACAAATAAAAAAAATTTTACCACGAAGAACACGAAGGACGCGAAGTTTAAAAATTATCTGTGTTTATCTGTGTTCATCTGTGTTCATCTGTGGTTTAAATCGCATATTATTTGACTTTGTATGCAACACAAGTGAGAACTTCTGTAAATAAGACTGCGAACACAGAAGAAGTTAGAATAGTTTAGCTATATAGCGAAGAAAAACCAGAGATGAATAGCTATGTCTGTAAAATTTTCTTTGCAACAAAAATAAAAATTTCACCAGGAGAGAAGAAAAATGCAAAAAAATATCATTCATACTATTGTGTTTTTTTTAGTCATGCTACTCTGCCTGACTAGTTGTACCCAAAGCACGAAAGGGAAGGCTGTTGTCATAGAAACACCTCCTATAGAATCCAAAACAGGCATGCTCCATGAAAAATATAATGAATATTTACTTCTGATGAACGATCAGCAGAGAGTTACTTTTTTCAGGTGCCAGAATGACCAGGAAAGAGAACGTTTCATCGAATCCGAAAGCCTGAATCACCAAAAATTTTTAAAACAGAACCTGAGAAAAGGAATGCCACCAGAGAAAGTTTTGGAAATTTTAGGCAACCCTGTAACACAAGAGGTAAATGTCAATCTTGCTGGAAAACAAAGCAGATGGACATATTCTCAGTTTAATGGATATCGAAGTGTTCAATACCATGTTATTTTTGTAAACAATAAACTCAAAGATTGGACACAGGTTTTACCTGAATGAAACCATGAAACCAAGCTCAAACAACCGCAGAGGAAAAACATACACTTTAGAGAATAAACAGTACCTGGAATACATTGAATGCATCATCGAAAGCCTGGATGAAAGCATTGTGGTTCTCGATACCCAGGAGAAAATCATTCTTTGCAACTTAAAGCTTGGAGAAAAGGCCATTACTAAAAAGGACTTGCCCATTTCCTTCAGAGAGCTTTTCCCCAGTTTTTGGGAGGAATACAGGGGAAAAGTCTGGGGAAAAATTTTTATTCAGGATGTTTTAGAAAAAGGCGAGAAACGTATTTTGCAGAGGTTTCCTTTAGAAACCATAGAAAAAAAAATACGCTATTTTGATCTTAAGGGCATTCCTATTCAAAAAAATGGGCTGATTTTAGGGGCTATTCTCCTTCTCAATGATGTTACGGAGAATATCAATCTTGAAGAGAGACTGCTGAGGCAAGCACGTACAAGCTCCCTTGCTAATTTAGGAGCAAGCATCGCTCATGAAATCCGCAATCCGCTCAACTCGATTTCTCTTTATATACAGCTTGTGAAAGAATGCTTACAAAATCCTGCTGAATCTTCTCCAGAGGAAATGGTAGAAAGTCTAAACAACGTTCTTTATGAAATCAATCGAATGAACGAATTGATTCGTTACTTTCTCCGATTTTCCAGGCCACCTGAGCCTCAGCTAGATTTACAAGACCCTAATATTGCTGTGAAACAAGCTATACGACTTCTGGAAGAAGAGGCAAGACGCTGCGATGTGGAAGTTTTGTTGCAACTCAACACTTTGCCCGAAATTTTTTTAGATCGCAACCAGATTGCTCAGGCTGTCTACAATATAGCCCTGAATGCAGTCCAATCTCTTAAATCACAAGGAGGGGGAAAATTAGAGATTTGTACACTCAGAAGAAAAGAATATGTACTGATCGAAATCAAAGACAATGGCCCAGGCCTTACATCGCAAGCCAAGGAAAAACTTTTTGAGCTTTTTTTTACTACAAAAGAAGATGGCAGTGGCCTGGGCTTGCCTATTTCTAATCAGATTATAGAACGTCATGAAGGAAAAATCGTAGCAGAAAACAATCTTGACAGAGGAGCTTGTTTTAGTATATATTTGCCAATAAGGAATCGGAATTAAATAAGTTCCCCATTTAGACGATAAAGATAACGATAAAGATAACGATTAAGATTAAGATTAAGAATCGTAGTCCGATTCGTTATCAT
>CALKWO010000257.1 GCA_938003875.1 uncultured bacterium | reverse complement strand
TGAGCAGTGCTATGATAATAGCATCTGCTCCAGCAGGCGGTATTTAGCCTTATTCAATTTTGTATTCTACTCTTTAATTTTTCTATTTCTTTTAAAAAAGATAAAATTTTTTTCTCTATACTTTCTTCCGAAATAGAAACAAGGTAGCATAGATGAATCCAGGAAAGGCAGAGTCGGTCATATTCGTGAAAGAAAGAAGATATTTGATTGTCCTGAGAAAAAGATAGCAAATAGCGATTGCATTGCTGCATCTTGATGGTCTGAGCCGACCACTCTTTCCAGATTTCTTCATAATCTTCTTGTGTTTTTTCAGGTAAGCACTCTTTTAAAATCAATGCTTTTTCTTGCATGTCTTTTAAATCCAGCAAAAGCACTTTTATAAAAAGAGCTTTTTTATTATATTCAGACGTTGTCATTTTCCAAAGACTATCGAAGTCTTCCTGGGGTAGGGGCAGAAACCCTTTTGCATCAGGCTTAAATGATTTCATCCATGCCTTCAGAATGGATTGAACAAGCTCATAGAAAAAGTTTCTAGCTTCAAAAGAAAGGTTTTCTGCTTCTATTCCCTGGATTTGCTGGCATACTTCCCAAAAAAAATCAGGAGCATGATCAAAGCTACCCGACGAGATGAATTTCTGTCTGATTTCTTTAATCTTTTGAAGATACATTGCCAGAATGCGCAATTCAGAAATGCTTTTTTCTACAGGAAAAGAGACCCTTTTGTTTTTCAAGACTTCATACAAAGCCAGGAATTCTTCTTCTATAAGAGAGGAAAGATTGTCTGTAAGTGCAAGAGATTCATATACAAAAGAGAAATTGGCTTCCTGCATCCGCCTGCAAAATTTTTCCCGAAACTCCAGAATTCTGGATTCTTTTTTTTGAAGATAGGCTTCTGTTTCTTCTTCGATGTCTTCCAGAAAATATATTAGACCATGAATGTACCAATAGGGGAAATGAAAAAAGGGTTCCATATATTCCATGCAGTATTTGTCTATTTTTTCTCTCAGATTTTGTAGCCTCTTGCTGCGAATGGAGCTACCAGCTTGCCATATAGAAAGCATCTGCATCTTTTTGCTGCTCTCGCAGTCTCGAAGCATAATTTGATAAAGCTCCTGAATTTGTGAATATAAGGCTTTGATTTCTTTTCGCTGGGTTTCAAAGACAGAAGAATATTTATCCTGCTGCCAGAAAAAATCATATCGGGCTTTTTGAAAACCGCTTTCTATCTTATGTTCCTGAAATTGAGGAGAAAAAAATACAGTAATACAATATTTGCCTGGGGCGATTTTTTTGTCAAAACTTTCCAGAACAAATTCCCAATCGCCTTCTGTTACCGCAAAGTTATTTCCCTGAATCGTCTTGGTTGCTACCGGGCTATTCTTAGTAAAGGTGATCTGGAACAAAGTTCCTTTAGGGTATGTGCTTTTCCCTGAAATTTTCCAGCTATATTTTCCTTGTTCCTGGAAAGGGATAACAGAAGAAATTTCCAGACTATACTGCTCTTTTGCCTTCAGCGTCAAGGCCAGGCAAAGAAAAAATCCCCAAAAAAGGAAATACCCCTTACTTCTGAAACATGATTTTATCGAATAATAGAATATCATAATCAAGACTCAAATAAAAATTTTAAAAGACCATCACCTTCCTTGATGTTTAAATCCACCTTGAGTGCATTTCGTTCTGTAAATGTAAGTCCAGTTCCTACAGGATAGTTCGTTCCTCCTAGAGCAAAAGGGACAAGCCTGGGGAAGGCGGTCTTCTCTCCTACCGAAATAAAATGTCCGCCTACAATCATAAGACGGTATTCTTCCTGAAGATTTGCCAGTAAAGGAGCGATGATATTTTCATCCACTCTTTCGATTATGCGTATCTTCTGGCTTAAATCTCCCTGATATGATGCTTCTGCAATGGCATCTACATGTAAAAAAACAAGATCATATTCTGTCAAGGCTTCTATAGCAGCAGAAACTTTACCATGATAGTTTGTCTCCATCCCTCCTGTGATTCCAGGCACAGAGAGTATTTCTATGCCAGTCTCCTTCGCCAGCCCCTGGATTGCGAGAGAAGCTGTAATGATAGCAGCTTTCTTATGAAAAATATCCTGAAAAGAAGGCAATTCAGGGAGTAAGCCTCCTCCCCATATCCAAAGGCTATCTGCTGGGTTTTCATTCAAGTCCCTTCGGATATTGTTGATTTCATGCTCATGAAGTATACTGTGTGCCTCTTTCATGATATCCCTAAGAACATCGCTACCTTCTCCTTGAGGCAAAAAATCAAAAGCAGGTTTTCCTAGTATATGCGATGGATTGTGTGTCTTTATATTAGAAAAAGAATGGTTGGGTACAATGAGGAGATGATGGTTGTTTTTCACAGGATAGAATGTGATATCCCTGCTATTCAAGTGGTTTTTTAAATCCTCCATGAGTGCCATGGCTTCATTTTTTCTGATTTGTCCAGCAGAAGGATCTACGATGCTGTTATCAAAAGTGGAAACAAGATCACAGCAAAAGCACCATTCTTTCTCACCTAAAGCAAGGCCTAATGCCTTCGCTTCCATGGGTGCATTCCCTGTATAATACATAACAGGATCATAGCCTGAAATAGACATAATCGCTACCAGACTTTCTGAAGGCATATCGTCAGGGATAGTTTTCACCATGCCAATGCGTCCTTTGGAGGCTATTTCATTCATGGATTTGACCCTTGCCATTTCGAGAGGGGTAAGGTTCTTTATTCTGCCATAACTTCTGTCAGATAGGCCACTTAAAATCACCACACAATATTTCATTTTTTTCCTTCCTTGAGCAAAGAGGCTATTTTTGTTTCGATTTCCTTTACGCTGCATTCTGAAAATGCAACTACTTTATTTCTAGTTTTATGCCCTTGTACTATATGGACTTGTGCCTGTTTTACATGTAAAGTATCTGAAAGAAAACGTTCTAGCCGCTGGTTGGCTTTATCCTTTTCAGGAGAGGCTGCGATGCTGATTCGGATCGCATCCTCTCTCTCTCCTAAAACCATATCACGAGAAGCTCCTGGGACCACTTTTATGCTAATAGAGGGCATGGAACGATACATAGAAATTTTTATCATTATGCCTGCCTAATCCTGTTTGGCTTTCAGTTCCTGTATCAGATCATAGACTCTGGATTTCGGATCTACGGGCTCAAAGAAAACAATGTGTTCTTTGTTTATAATCATCTGGTCGGGGCGATGCCATTCCTTGCCTCTTTTTAAAAGGGTATTAGAAACATTATTGCTCTTAGAATCTACATTGCTTTGAACATAGTATATATCTTTTAAAATAGGGAAAGGCGTATGAATATGGGAAATTTTTCCATAATAAGCAAGGCCGTTATCGAGAATCACCAGATAATATTCATTTTTTAACTCTAGTCGTTCTTCTACTTTAATATTCTGGAACACCAAAAGAAAAACCAAAAGAAAAATTGCAAATACAAGAGCAAATAAAGCCCAAAATGTCCATTGTTCTTTAAACATGATTCTATCCTTATAAAAAATAAACCAGGCTTTTGGCCTGGTTTTTAGTCTTTACCAGGCTATTTCCTGGTATTCCATACTTCCTGCTTCCATAAGAAGTACTTTTTCTGGCTTTACTTCTAAAAGAATATAGTTAGGATCATCTTTTCCCTTGAAGTACATCTTCATTACATCTTCATTTTCTTTGAAATATTGGTTCTTTTTTGCTACATCCTGGCAAATAAAAGCCTTGCCAGCAATCCTTACATGCTGCCGTTGGCTATCTATCCACAGAATTTCTGTATTAGGATTTTTTTCTATTTGCTGGATTTTGTTTGAATCAGCGTATGTGGAAACATAGAAGATTTTATCCCAGACTTTTTTTATCATCATGGGCCGAACTCTTGGATTGTTGCCTTCTACTGTTGCCATAATTGCGGTAGGCGCATCAGCAATGATTTTCAATACTTTTTCTTTAGACATTTTTTTCTCCTATATCCATTATGCTAAATCAGCGATTTTGTCGCCATGTTCAATAATTAAAAGTGTCAGATCAAGTATTTTTCCAAGTGTAGCCGAAGGGTGTTTCAGCACATACTTGCCAATAGACTTAATTTCCACATTGATGCCATGTTTCTTTTTAAATAAAGAAAGTAGTTCCAGAAACATCAGGGAATCGCCGCCAATATCCTCAATGACATTGGTGTTTTCATTTAAAGAATCTTTTTCTACATTGCATTCTTCTGCATAGAAATTATAGATGATTTCTTTTGTTTCTTCTCTCATTTCAGGTGTAACAGAAGGCATATTCTATCTCCTATTTAAAAAATATTTACTCTGGTATTTTACCATATCGTACACGGATACCTTCCAGAACCAGCTTTGCGACCATTTTGGTTTCTTCTTCTGTAGCCTGTTCATAAGGCATTGTCCTTTCATTATATAAGGATTTCATTACAGAACGAATCACCTCTATAGGACGGTCAGCAGTGATGGTTTTTAAAAGGTTGCAAGCAAAATCAACAACGTTTTCCTTGACTACATAGTCCACGAGATTTAAATCCAATGCCTCTTGAGCACTGAGCATTTTGCCAGTCAGGATCAATTCTATAGCATTGCAGATTCCTACTTTTTTAGGAAGAAGTATGGTTCCATTAAAGCCAGGAATCACACCCCAACCTGTTTCAGGGAAGGAAAAAACAGACTTTTCGCTACATACACGGATATGGCAACCAAGAGCAAGCTCAAATCCTGCTCCCAGGCAAACTCCTTGTATGGCTGCGACCAGAGGAATAGGCAATTGATCCAGGTATTCGGCTATTTCTTTTCCTTTTCTAAAGCTTTCCTGGACTGTGCTGGCATCTTCAAATTCAAAAATTTTTTCTGTACTCATTCCAGCACAAAAGTGTCTTCCTTTTCCTGTAAGAATCATGCCTTTCAGGGAACTATCTTGTGTCCATCTTTTTAAATCTTCCAGGTTTACGAATTCTGGTTTAAGATAATTTTGAGGCGGATTGTGGATATAAAGTATACCAATATTTTCTCGAACTTCCCATTGTGAAATTTTTGATGTTTCCATAGTATCCTATAAACAATTGTTTGATTTTAACATCCCCACTTTTTCAGAATATCTTCTGGCAAAGTATAGGGTACTTTTTCTTCATCTAAAAATAGATGCAAAATTTTTGCAGCGCAACACTTTTTCTGGGTCTTTACTTTATAAATATCCTGATAAAAAGCCATGTAAGGTTCTTCTATACGGACTTTTGTTCTGACGACCAACTCTTCAAAGAGTTTGCTTTCCTGAATATACCGAATATGAGACTCTATAACAACAGGAATGATTTTATTTTTTTCAAAAAAAGGGAAGGTATCCGTTTCTTTAAAGATGTTCCATCTCGCCTGTTCCAGATAGTGGACATAGACGGCATTGTTTACATGTTTAAAAGAGTCTAATTCATAGCCTCTTACCTCTAAAAAATATTCAAATAGCAAAACAATTCCTTTCTTTCCATGAGGAAGCTATCCTATTCTAAGGGTTTCTATGGTCACAGTCTTATTTATAAAATGCCTATAGATAACAAAGCCTGCTCTTAGCAAATTTTTTCTGTGCCAGATGAGCAGTGCTATGATAATAGCATCTGCTCCAGCAGGCGGTATTCAGCCTTATTTTTTTTATAGACTATACATACCAGAGATTCTGTCAGAACCAGAAGCTATATCCCTAAAACTATTCGTATTTTTTGAATACCATAGTTGCATTATGACCACCGAAGGCATAGGAATTGACAAGTGCTATTTTTACATCCTTTTCTCTGGATTGGTTAGGGATGTAGTCCAGGTTCAGATCAGGATCAGGATCATAGTTGATGGTTGGAGTGAGTATCTTATTGTCTATGCTTAGAATGGTAATAATGCTTCCCATGGCTCCTGCTGCTGCCAGGGTATGGCCGATCATGGATTTAGAGGCAGAAACGGGAATTTTATAGGCTTGTTCACCAAAGACTTTTTTGATAGCCATAGTTTCATACATATCATTGAGTTGTGTCGAAGTACCATGAGCATTGATATAGTCGATCTCATCCTTATTTACTTTTGCATGTTTTAAAGCCATTTCCATGGTTTTTGCCATTCCATAGCCATCTTTCATAGGTGCCATGATGTTGTATGCTTCGCTGCTCAGGCCATAACCAATCAGCTCGGCATAGATTTTCGCTCCTCTTGCTCTGGCAGATTCCTCTGCTTCCATCACGATGATGCCCGCACCTTCAGACATGACGAAGCCATCTCTGTCTTTAGAGAATGGCTTGCTTGCTTTTTCAGGAATACTATTGGCTGTGGAAAGGGCATAGACCTCATTGAAACCGCCAATTTCTTCAGGAGTTATATTAGCACTCGCTCCGCCTGTAATTACTACATCGGCCCGATTAGCGCGGATAAGGTCAAATCCATAGCTCATGGCATAGGATGCAGAAGAGCAAGCTGTAGCGATGGTGAAATTGGGGCCTTCTAGTTTATATTCCAGAGAAATCCAGGCAGGCATGGCATTGTCCATGGTGCGAAGAATTCTATTGGTGGGATCTTTTTCTTCATAGATTTTAGAAAATCCTGTTCCAATGACTCCAAGAACAACAGAGCACCTTTCTTTCTCGAAATTTTCAAAATTTATCCCACTATCCTTGACTGCCTCTTTGGCTGTCATAAAGCACATTTTGGTTCCACGCGCCATTTGTTTTATCATGTGCTTTTTACAATATTTTTTGATGGTTTCATCAACATCACCTGGTACTTCTCCTGCAATCTTCGTTGCGAAGTCGGTTGTATCAAACAAAGTGATATTGCGAATTCCGCTCTTTCCCGCTACAAGGTTTTCCCAGCTTGTCTTTAAATCCATACCCAGAGAATTCATCATATGTAGACCCGTAACGACTACTCTTCTCTCCATTTTTCTACCTTTCTTAAGATTAACGAATTCCTTATAAAAAACAGCTTAGTTCCTTGAACATTCTTCAAATTATACACAAACCAGGCCAATATATCAAATATATCAAAAAAAAATTTGCGCGTTTTTTTTAAAACTGCCTAGATAGTGTGTAACAAGAATTAAATAAGCTATGAGAATTAAATAACTTCCCCATAAAAAAAGGAATTAGCAAGATGCTAATTCCCTTTTTTGATTATATAGACATATCCCAGACAAAAAGTCTGGGTCATGTTTTTAGTGGTGTCCGCAGAATGGATCGTAGTGGATATCCATTTTTTGTGGAACATACTCTATATCAGCCCAAATCTTGATGTCATAAGGAGAGCTTGTGAGCATAACCAATTTCCCTCTTTCATCGCAGATAAGGGTAGCTTCATCGGTTTCTTCCTCGTTGATCTCAAAACGTGTGACTTTGGAAGCATCAGGATCAACAGTAGGATCAAATGGACCGTCTTCACTGGGTGATTCGATATAGATTTCGTATGTTTCACGAATAGGCAATGGCTCACTGATAGCGCATTTGTAACAAGAGCCATCGGGATATTCGATGGTGTATTCCAGGGGTGTACCAGCCTGGATTACAGGACGACGATCAAAAATTTCCTGGCTTGTGATAGTATGAGTAACGACCAGTTCAGGAAGTTCTTTGTCTTTTGCTCTTTGTTCGGCAAGACGTTGCTGTTCATCAGGTACCACTTCATTTTTACCAGGATCTTCTTCGTCGCTTTCCTGATCGTCCTGAGGTTCATTGTCGTCCTGAGGTTCATTGTCTTCCTGAGGTTCATCCATTTCGGGGGATTCTTCTTCAGGATTCATTTTTTCATCATCATCATCATCCATCATATCATTTTCAAAGTCATCGTTCTCTTCTTCTTCGTCCTTTTTAGGAAGTGCTTTTTTCGGGTCTTCTTTTTTGGCTGCTGCCTGAGCCTTGTCTGTTTTTTTAGCAGGCTTAGAAGAACCACCGCCAGCAGCAACCAACTCAGGGAAGGTTCCACCTTCTACTGGGTCTTGATAGCTCTTGGCGTATACAGTCTTAGGGCCTCTAGGCAGAAAGAAAGCACGAACGAAAAGTTCAGCGTCAGCTTCAAAACCGACCAGATATTCTTCACGGAATTTGCGGAAATCTTCAAAGTTGTTTTCAATGGCAACGGCTTCCGCATTGATCAGGCCTAAGTACTGAGGCTCAGCACCTTCGAAATCGATACGATAGATCCAGAATTTTTCCTGCACAGGACGCAAATTATGGATAGATGTGCGAGCGACAGGTCTTCTGTCTGTATAAGACCTGAGATTCAGCTCATGTCCCTGATCGAAGATTGTCACCATAGCGACCAGTGAATCGTAGGCTAGCCTGCAAGACAAATAGGTAAAGAGATTTTCAATGACCAGTTCGACCTGATCGTAACCATCTCTCAACATTTGTTTTGTCTTTTCGTTGAAGGGATCTATACGGACAGATTCGAGATAACGGCCAATACAGGCTCCTAAGGCTACGGAAGTCTTAGCGGAATCGCGGTCGAATCGGACGTTTGCAGGATCATAATCAAAAACGCCATCGCTTTCCCTGAATACTTCATTGGCAACGACCTGGACGCATTGCATATTGCAGGATTGTCCAGAGAGTATGAGCCTGTCTATTCTATCTCTGTGATCTTGTGTCAGGAGACGAGCTTTCGAGAGACTGACAGCAAGACTCAAGGATTGTTTGATAGGATCACGTGAAATTCCTGTCAATTCTAGCTGTGGCAGAGACATACGAAGATCATCTTGCTGTACATGACCACTCTCAGTAAGCCAGGGATGGTTGTTTTGCAAGAAGTTGAAAAGTAAACCACTATCGAGTTCTGTTTCTTCTGGCCATTCTGTTGCAACCCCAGAAGTCTTGTCGGATTCCACGGGAGTTCCCAGTGTCTTCTTGACTTCTTCTACCATTTCCCATAATGTAAAGAAATTGGATGTTTTGCTGGCATCTGTTGCAAAACGTGTTGGGATAAGATGGTCAATCAAGGTTTCATTGAGATGGTTGTATTGCCTCATCTGTTGCATAGGATGAGCAGTCCATTCCAACAGAGAGCCTGGACGATAACGAGGAGGTGCTTCGCTATCACCTTCATTTTCTACTAGGGATTCAGGCAGATTCATGATAGCCTGGTTTAAAGGACTGTCCATAGGAGGTTCTATGTTCTTTTCCGTGATGATTTTCAAGAGACAATCTGCAAATTTGGTTTTAATCAATCGGAAGAGCCATAGGGTGATCAAATCGCCTCCAATATATCTGTGGCCTGTTGTACCTAACAGCCTTGGAGTGATACGGAAATAACGACCGCCATTTCCTCTGTCGGCATCTTCATCAAAGATGGGCAATTCTTCGTAGAGAAGCTGGATCAGAGCGATATCCGTGGTTCCACCGCCTAAATCATAGAGAAGGATATTCTGGTATGATCTTCCATGACGATCTTTGCGGCAACGAGCCATGAGCCCATTCATAGCGCATACTGGATCAGCACCGACTTCACGCCATACATAATAAACAGCAGCGGCTGTGGCTTCATCAAAACGAGTATCTATTTCTTTGATGTTCAGATCGGTGAGGATTTCCTTCAAGCTTCTTCTCAAAGATGCAGGATAAGAAGTGGGGAATGTCGCTACCATAGAGCAAGGCCATTCTGCATCCTGGAACTGCCCTGCATCAGAACGACGATGGATATCGGCAATAGCTCTGTGTAACAGCTCACGGTAAGCCAGACGGCAAAGAATATCAGCAGGGAACTGTATAGGAGAGCCACTGTTTTCTGCGGGAACTACCTCAATGACTTCGTCTCTTCCAAAATAACGTTTGATAGAGATGACAAACTGGCGAATATCAGCACCACCGCTTGCGGCACTTCTCAACAGAAGGCTTACTCTGGCACCCATATCTACTTTGGTTTCTTCCATCAACAGATTGAGATCTTCTGTATTGGGTGCAGAAACGATTTGTAAAGTACTGGGTATTGGACTAGGCCCAGCATTTTCATCCAGTTCCAGAACAAAGTATCTCTGAGATTCAAGAGTTTTGGAATCAATGACAGACTCAAAGCCATACATTACTTCAGGAGCAATGTCCTGTAGGATTTTGGAAGTAGTGCCTTCCTGCGAAAAATTGGACAAACGGCACAGAGTTTCTCTTAGAATTTGTTCACGGACAGCATCATCTACTTTTAAGAGTGCTCTGCGGATTTCATCTTCTGGTGTTCCACAAGTAGGTAAACCAGCATTGGGTACGATTCTTGTTAGATTTTCGACAAACAAATCGGTTTCATTTGGATCTACTTTAGATAGATGGGATATTAGCCACGAATTGATCCATTCGCAAAGAGCATACCATTGTTCTGTACTGAGCTGGCCTCTGACTTCTTCAGCAGCATACCTTGGGTCGCGGACGACGATAGCCGAGTTGGTAGTACCATAATCAATGGCCATCAATCCACTGTAAAGACCTGATGTGTCTTGTTTTTCTTTTTCTTCTCCCTCTTCAGTACTGGAATCAGAGTCTTCTTCTTGCTCTTGCTCTTGTTCTTCTTCGTCTACAGGTTTTTTAGCCGATTTCTCTTCTGGGGCTTTTTTTTGATCCTTTGAAAAAGCAGGTGCTGTTTTTTCTTTTCCAGCAGGTTTGCTTTCGCCTTCATCCAGATTTTCTCCAAAATCAACATCTCCAGCTTCTTCATCATCTTCTTTTTTCTCTGGAGCTTTAGGTGCTTCTTTGGTAGCAGATGGAGTATCTTTTGACATATCGGTGATCAACAGAATCTCTTGAGAGCATTTTAGCTCTGTAGCAGGTTCTTGGCCTTCCTGTTTAAGCAATTTCACCAAAATAGGAACTTTGATGGTTCCTTCTTGGGGAAGAAGAGAAGTGTCTGTCAATTGAGAGATAGGGACGATGATAGTGGCTCTTCCCTTACCTGAGCTAACGCTAAATTTAGAAATGTCTAAAATATTCACTAAAATATTTCTGACTTTATCTTTAATTTCTTGAGATGCAGTACCTAGTTTAGCAGGAAAGGCATATTTTAAGGTAATTTCTTTTTGGCTTATTTTACCAGCAAAGCCCTCTAAAAAATACCGCAATTCTCCTTTTTTATCAACAGGATTGATGGTTACGGTTTTTTGTTCAGGATAAAATTTTAACTCTTCCGCCATAAATTTCCTCTTTAAAAAGGTATAACCAGTTAGGGTAATGTCTTACCAAAGACGGAACTCTATTTATAAAAAAACTGCAATTACCATTCTTCTAAATCTTTATCGCTTGTCTTTTCGCTATTTTCTGTCTTACTATTTTCTTCAAAAGAAACTTCTTCCATATCTATAGGTTGTTCTGCCACTTCTTCATCATCGGAACTGGAAGCGTTTCTTCTACTGATATAGGCATCATCGCTCATGCCTTCAGCAGAGATACTAGCAAGAAACTTATTGTCATTCAGCGTACTACGTACCAGAGGCAAGATGTCTCCTCTGAGAATTTCTCCAACAAAGAATTGCTGGAATGTAGTTTCTGCTGCGGCAATAAGACGGGATATTCTATCTCTAATGGTTCTGACAAGTTGTACCTGTATGCGAATAATCAATGCCAGATTCCAGAAACAGGGCTTTTCCGTATCATAGGGGAAGCGAATGTTTTTTAACTCTTCTACCTCGTCGGAAATTCTTTCCAGAATCTCAGGAACCAACTCTTCTGAGATACGAGTAATTTGCCAGCTATCTATGATTGGCAACCCCTGATCCATTTGAGATAGGCGATCTACATTGATAACAGATTGTAAAGATCGAGCAGCTTCTACATAATGAGAATTGCTCTCAAATCTTTGTAGACTGTAAAGAACTGCTTTGCCAATGTTTTCGAGGGTAAATTGGGTTACTGTTTCAGCACAACGAATGAATCTCTCATTAAAACCTTTAAATTCAGAAGGAACTTCTACTGTACTTTTTTTGATATTGCTATATCGGCTAAAAGTCCTCTGAGATTTTTCTGCAGCAGCACTACGTGAAGGCTTGATAAGACCCTGGTTCAAAATGGCGAACCATTCAGGCCAGCTACATATTTGCGCAGAAATTTCCTTTTCTACTGTATCCCATATAGGAATATCTTTTTCCAATCCTTTTATTTTTAAAGATTTATAATTTGTTGTGGCTTCAGGCAAGGCATCTGCCACTGCCAGTTCCAGCACGCGATAAAATTCCTGTGCTCGGAAAGAAACTTCTGGATGAGCGCGAACTCCCCCTTCTTCCTCCTCTTCCTCTATGGGTTTGGATTCGGATTCAGAGGATGCAGTAGCCAAATCGTCTTCCAGCTCTTCCTGTTCAGGAGCTAAATCGCCTTCCAGCTCTTTTGGGGCAGGAGCTGTATTTTTTGGTAGCTCTTTTGTCTGCCCGCTTTTTTTTACAACATCATCTTTTTTACTCAATCTCTCACCTGTTAGATTTAAGTGTTATAAATCCTCAATCCAGAAACACCGTAGTTTCGGATTCTCCAATTACAATACACCAAAACTTGCAGCAAATAAACTATCTCCACAAGTTTTCCAAAAAGCAAATAAAAAATAAACGAACAATTTTATTTTAGCAATCTTTTTTTTTACTGCAATAAAATTTTTTAGTTTTTCTTTGCCATTTGTCCCAAAAGAAAAATAAGAAAATTTTATCTATAATTTACCTATAGATTTGCTTTACGGCTTTTGTTTGTGCTTGACAGATATCATTTTTTTAGATAAGATTGTTTTTCTACCTATATTCCGTAGCTTTTGAAGTTAATTTTAAAAGGATAGGAAATATAGTTTTCGTGCTAAATGCACTTTAAGCTATATGCCAATCTTAGCCCTAAAGGGGCGAAATATAATAGCCAGAGGCAACGCCCCTGGTATTTTAACAAGGAATATCTATGGCTCAACCACGTAAAAAATTGGGAAGTATTTTGCGAGCATTGGGGATTATAGATGAAAATCAGCTCCAGGCAGCTTTGCAGCATCAACAAGAAAATGGCTGTAAGCTAGGAGAAGCTTTAATTGAATTGCAATATGCTACCCAGGTTCAAATCACTCAAGCTTTAGCCAGGCAATTTGGAATACCTTATGTAGATCTTTCTAAGGGCGAAATTGCAAAAGAAGTAATCGATACAGTTTCTAAAAGTGTTGCAGAAGAGCACAATATCCTTCCAGTAAAAAAAACAGCCAAATCGCTGATTGTCGCTATGATAGACCCATTAGACTTAGTAACTTTGGACGAACTTAAGTTCATTCTGGGATGCGAAGTAGAATGTGCTTTGACGACTCCCGATGCCATGTCGGCTGCTATTGCCAGATACTATGGGGTAGACCAAAACGCACTAGAAGAGATGTATACAGCATTGACAGAAACGGATATTTACACTGGTGATGAAGGCATAGAGGAAGAAGAAGTCAAAGAGGAAGAAGACGATGATGCACCTGTAATCCGCCTTGTGACATTGATTATCAGCGAAGCTCTGAAAAACAGGGCATCCGATATTCATGTAGAGCCATTGGCTAGCAAGCTGAGAGTTCGGTATAGAGTAGATGGTATATGCTTTGAAGTAGATTCTCCACCAAAACGATTACAAGGTTCTATCCTAAGCCGTATAAAAATCATGTCTGATATGAATATTGCAGAAAGACGTGTTCCACAGGATGGGCGTATCAAGATAACACTTCAGGGAAGAGATATCGATTTGCGTGTTTCTGCTTTGCCTTGTTACCACGGGGAAAGCGTCGTCATGCGTATTCTGGATAAGGAAAAAGCCCTGGTAAGCCTTTCTGATTTAGGCTTCGATGAAACGGATTATGACCGTTTTCAAAGAATCATAAAAAAACCGAATGGAATATTTCTTGTAACTGGGCCTACGGGAAGCGGAAAAACGACAACATTGTACGCTGCTCTTAGTGAGCTGAATCGTCCTGATGTCAAGATCATTACCGCAGAAAACCCTGTAGAGTATAACATTGCAGGGATCAATCAATGCCAGGTAAGACATGATATTGGGTTAAATTTTTCCAGCATTCTCAGGGCCATGCTGCGCCAGGCCCCCAACGTCGTTCTTGTGGGAGAAATCCGCGATCAGGAAACCGCAGAAATCGCTATTCAGGCAGCTTTGACAGGGCATCTTGTTTTTTCTACTTTACACACCAACGATGCTCCTGGTGCGCTGACACGTCTTATCGATATGGGAGTAAAGCCTTTTCTTGCCTCTTCTGCAGTACAGGCAATTCTTGCTCAACGTTTAGTCCGCAAGCTTTGCCCTAAATGTAAACAAATTGTAACTCCAACGGACAGTGAACTTTTGAGTATTTCTTTGACACGAGATGTAATTCGTTCTGCAAGAATCTATGGACCTGTGGGCTGTGATGAATGCAAAAAAAATGGTTACAGGGGCCGTTTGGGAATTTATGAACTCATGGAAATGTCACCTCCTCTCAGAGAACTGACGTTCAACAGAGCTTCTACGATGAAACTCAGAGAAGAAGCTCAAGTTTCAGGCGGTATGACAACATTGCAGCAAGATGGAGTAAAAAAAATTTTATCGGGCCTTTGCAGTATTCCTGAAATTTTACGTGTAACTCACGCGAAAGGTTAGAATCATGGAATTCCCAGGGGCAAGCCCTGGGAATAGATAACTCTTTTAATGAAATTGGATAAAATATGGCTGAAAATTTTCGGGATAAGAGAAATAATTTATCTGAAGCGAAAAAATGTCTTGAGGGATCTGGCGACGCAGAAAGAGAAATCCCTCCTCTGGAATTGGATCCCAACCTTCTTGTATCCACTCCCCACATGGTATGTGATTCTCCTGAAGGAGAAAAAAGTATCCCCTATACTATTTCTCTTGATAGTATACCTGCTCAGGAAGAGAAAGATATAAATGCATCTACAATGCAAATAGAATATGAAGAAGATATAGAACAAAACATTTTCAAAAATGCAGAAAATAGCATTTCTTTATCCTCTCTATTGGAAGAAGAGCCGATTGTCAAAAAAGATTCCCTATACTTGCCAGAAGAAAATTTCAAGGAAGAACAAGTACAAAATATTTTCAGCCTGGAAGAATATCTGCAAGAAGATGTCCAGCATGCTCTTGATATTCCTGTAGAAGAGGGGAATGCAGGCCTCACCATGGATATATCCAAAGAAGAGCATCCTTTAGTCCAAGAGACGAACGCTGCCCTTACAATGGATATCCCATTACAAAAAAACGAAGAAGTAACAGCACAAACCATTGCCTTTCCTCCAGAAGAATTTATAGATGCACAGAAAACAATGGATATTCCCTTGAGCCATACTACTGTCTCTCCTAGTGCTCAAACTATAGATATCCCATATCATGACAATAGCAGCAATATAACAGCCGTAAGCATGAATTCCCAAGGCTCTGCCAATCCTACTTTGTTTGACCCTGAAATACAAATGGTACCAGAAACTGAGTTAACCGTTGTGGATATGAACCTATCAGGAAATGCCAATAGCGAAACCAGAATCGAATCAGCACCAGAGACGGATATTACCGTGATTGATCCTGAGGTTATTACGCCGCAGACAAGCACCGCCAGTATTTCTAAAGCAAAAACACTGGCTCAGGAAAAAACAGATAAAGCTCCAGCACTAAGCGGTGCAAAAACAAAAGATGTCACTACTATCGAGGGAACTCGCTATAAAATAGGGGATGTAATCAACAATAAATATAAAATTGTTCAATTTTTAGGCAAAGGAGGCATGGGGGCTGTCTTTAAGGTAGAGCATCTTCTCTTGCCAAGTAAAAAAGTTTTTGCGCTGAAGTTGATGCATGCACATCTTTCCAAAGACAATCGCTTCCGTATGAGATTTATACGCGAGGTAGAGATGGCTATGGAATTCACACATGAGCATGCCGTGCAGATCAGAGACTTTGGAGAAACCCAGGATGGCTCTCAATACCTTACTATGGATTTTTCGCCTGGCAAGCCATTGAACGATATTATTCAAAAAGAAGGGCCATTGGCAAAGCAAAGAGCACTCAGCATAACAAGACAAATACTCCTTGCCTTAAAAACAGCCCATGACAAAGGCATTGGCCACAGGGATCTCAAGCCTGATAATATCCTCATTGAAGATCGTGCAGGCAAAGAACATGCTCTGGTTTTGGACTTCGGGATTGCTAAAATTCTTACAGAAACAAAAGAAGACCAAAAGTTAACCCAGAAAGCCACAATCGGTACTCCTCTTTATATGTCGCCAGAACAAGCCAGCGGTGAAGAAGTCGATATGCGTACGGATATCTATTCTATGGGAATCATTCTATATCAGATGATCACCAAGCAGCTTCCTTTTACGGGAAGTACCAGAGATGTTCTTCTCGGACATATAGTAAAGCCACCGCCAACACCCAGGAGTATAAGACCAGATTTGGATATTCCCCAGGCTTTGGAAGATTTGATTTTGAAGGCATTGGAAAAAGAAAGAGGGAGGCGATTCAGTACTGCAGAAGAGTTCATTCAAGCCATAGAAATGCTGGAAGCTCCAGAGGTCAAAGAAGAAAAAATAGAGTTAAAGAAAAAAAGAAGCATTTTTATGCCTTTCAGCCTTGTTGCAACCATTCTATTGGCTTTGTGTGGTTACTTTGTGTATGTACAATGGGAAGAGCAGAAAAACCAGGAAAAAGAATTCCAGCAATTTTTAGCTGCCTTTAAAATCAAAGAAGCAAGGCAATCCCTGGACAGAATGCAAGAACTTTTTACCATAAAGTGGATAAATCAAATCATCCCTGTTGTATATCCCGAAAAACAAAGCTATGAAAATTTGCAAAAAGCATTCAAAGATGCTTTAGAATCAGAAAATCTTTCCGATAGTTTTATCGTCCAGGTTCCTCTTTTGCTGGAAAGCCTTAGTTCTCTGGTTGTGGATATAGAAAAAATCGAAGGACTTTACAAAAATTTGAAATATAGCAAGGCTTCCGAAGAATCTGGTAAAAAAAATTTGGCAGCAGGAAAATTTCGGGAAGCGATCTCCGATTTTGAAAAGGCGGCCAGCTTTAAAAAGTCTTCTTTGCTTCAAAAGTTGCTGGACATTTCCCAAGAAGGAATCCAGGGTCAGCAATCTTGGGAAAAACAGGAATACGACAATGCTTTTGGTCTTTTGATAAACTGCAAGAACAAATCGCAAAACCTGGGAATTTCTATGGACTTTCCTATTCTAAAAGAATTAGAGAGGAAAGAAAATATAAAACTTTTCTGCCAGGTAGTCCAGGAAAGCATTAGTCTGAGAAATTTTTCCGATATAAAAGATAAAAGCATTCAGGAAGCAAAAACGAGATTGACCCCTATGACAGAGGAAGAAAAGGCGCAGGTAGAAGCCCTTTACCATACTTATGAAGAAGGACGCAAGCGGTATCTCCATCTTGATAGTCTTATCCAGCTTGTGCAGGAAGGTCTTTCCCAAAAAGATTTTTCGGATACAAAAGAAAATTTGATCCTGAATCGCAAACAACAACTCGATCCTCTTTCTGGGGAAGAGAAGCAAAATTTCGATCTTTTATATGATGAATACAAAAAAGAAAAAAGAAACGCCAACATCATTTATCTCTCTAAATTTATAGAAGAAGCTATACTCCAGGGTGATTTTACAGAAGCAAAGCAGAACAGCATAAAGATTAGAAGATCTCAGTTAGATCCTCTTACCGAAGAAGAAAAGCAGGTCGTTTTTCCCGTTTACAAAAGATACATTCAAGAAAAAAAGAATGCAACTCAGGAACAGGTATCTAAGGTTAGCAGTAAACTTTTAGAAATGCTGGATGCGGGGATCCAACAGTATAGAAGCAACCAGTTCTATGAAGCCCAGAGAACTCTGGAAGAATATTTCAGCAAAGATGGCGAAAAGCTGATGCCATCGGAAAGCACTAAAAGAGCAGCAGAATATCTAGGACTGGCATACTATAAAACCCGCAACTGGCTAAATGCTGTCAAATATTTTGAAAAGGCATTTTCTTCCAATCCCCAGGCGATTGCTTATTATGGACTTGCTTTATACCAGCAAAATCAGGATAGAAAAGCTTTAGAGAATATCAACAGGGCTTTAGACCTGTCTCATGAAACCACCCTCAAGCGGGAGCTTTATGAGGCAAAAATTGCTATTTTAACAAGAAGTTTCTCATACGAAGAATCCCAGCTTTTCGATGCATTGAAAAAATACTTCGAGATTCAATCCAGACCTTCTTTGGATTATATCAAAAAACTAGGCTACCTATATTTACGCTTTGGAAACAAAGCACAGGCAGTCCCGCTTTTGGTCCAGTACCTTGAAAAAAATAACTGGCAAGACAAAAGTGTTGTGAACACATGGTTATCCTTACAGAATTTTCAGCCGCTGTCTTCTGGAAGCCGATGGGAGTATAGAGTACACAATACAGGAAGCATAATTCATTATACAATTGGCAATTCCAGTATGAATCGAGCTACAGTAACTGATAACACAGGACAAACAGAAGAATGGTATATAGAAAATAGCTATCTTTACAAAGAAGGAAAAAGAAAGATTCTTATCATGCCTGTACCGCTGGCATGGACTTCATGGCAAAGAGATAGTTTGACTGTGGAGATTCTCTCTGTCAATGAAACGATTCGTATCATGGATAAAGAAGGAATCCAAAGGGAATACGTCTGTATAGTTCTTAAAATCTATTCCAACATCAGCCCAGGAAATTTTACCAAAGAATACTATAGTGCAGGAATAGGCGAAGTAAAGCTAGAAAGATATCGTAACGACCAGAAAATTTTTCAAAGAGAATTGGTTTACTATATAGTAAGATAGAGTCAAGGGCTGTTTTATACAGCCCTTTTCTTAAATTAGCCTCCTTCGGAGGCAATCTTTCCCGTGCGTAAGCTGTAATCTTAT
>CALKWO010000256.1 GCA_938003875.1 uncultured bacterium | reverse complement strand
AAAAAACAACCTAAAAAAATCAAAATTTTTTCCTTAGAAGCTGCGGAACGTAGGACTAAATTTAGAAATCAACATTAAAGCTGTGTTGAACATCGCTAGAGAGTCAGAAAGTCTGTGATGGCTTTTTGGCTATTATAAAAAGCTATATCCATACGCCAATGTTTATGGTTTCTATCGCCTGCCATGTTGGATACACCTCGGATTTCTATAAATGGTTTGTTGTAGCTGGTTGCTACCTGGGCAACAGCAGCTCCTTCCATATTTTCCCCTAAAGCTTCAAATCTTTTCTTTAAAATGTCGGCTACTTTTTTTGTCCCGCTTACAGTAGAGACAGTGAGCAGGCTTCCATAATGTATCCTGTAGGGAAGATGTATGGAAAATTTCCTCGTTTTACAAGGGAAACGATGCCAGTATTTTTTATCCTGTATTTTTAAGAAGCTAAAAGAAAAATTTTCTGGACTTTGCCATCCCTGAGAGCCTTTGATTCCATAATCTCCATAAATTTCTTCCTGGGCAACGATCACATCTCCTTGCTTTATGTCCTGGTGATACGACCCACAGCAGCCTGTCATCCAGACTTCGGAAAAATTCTTCTGGCTAATAAGGACAGCCGAGTTAGCAGCAGCATTGATGGCTCCAATACCGACACTTGCCAGAGTATAGCATATATTTTTATGACGGAACTGCCATATTTCCTGGCAATGTTCAGGCAGCCTTTCGTTCTTTTCCGAAACAGCATGAAAATGCTGGCAGATATGCTCTATCTCTGGTTTCATAGCAGAAAGAATCAGGATATTTTTCATTGCAGCTCCAATTTGGATAAGCGATGAGAATTACAGCACTTCTCACTTGCATTGCATACAAAGTCAAATAAGATGCGATTTAAACCACAGATGAACACAAATGAACGCAAATAATTTTTAAACTTCGTGTTCTTCGTGTTCTTCGTGGTAAATTTTTTTTTATTTGTGTTTATCTGTGTCTATCTGTGGTTCTTTTTAATGTATGCAATCCATCCGAGATGCGCTGTAAATAACTGCCCTTTTTTCAATCATGAGCGGCTTGTATCAGGATTTTCTCTAGCTCTTTTCCTTCCTGAGAGATATGGAAGCATCCACTGCTATAAGCACCTACACCAAGAGGACGAGGTGAGCATAGGGTGAGAGCTTTTATATCTTTTTGGAGGATTTCTTCCTGTATATCTTGTCCCAGAGAAAGTGTATGCAAGTGGCTGGTGTATATATTCGCTATGCTTGCTATCTGCTCTGGAGGACAATGTTCCAGCCCCATTCGCAGTTCAGAGAGTCCCAGAGAAACAAATTCCTTGAGCCAGGGGAGCATACATAGCTCTGTTGCTGTAGAGATGGCAATTCGACATCCGTATTCACATACCATGCTATGGTTTCCTCTTGCGGTGTCTCTCAATGCCCAGGTATGGGATGGCGAAGTTTTCTGGCATTCTCCTTTTTCCTGGATAAGACAATAGTCTACAATCATGCCAGGAATGAACCCGTGGATAGGGGCGCAAACTTCGATTCTGGAAAGCTCTGCAAGCTGCATCAGATTCTCCCAACCAGATTCAAAAGATAGAGTCAGGCCAGAAAATCCTAAAGCATCGAGAGTTTCTGCAGCTATATGATTCAGGACATTGAGGGAAAATCCTCCATAGAATTTTTGGAATCCTCTTTTCTTGAATGGATTTAGAAGTCCTATATTGTTGATTTCTACTGAGATGCTGCGATCTATATCCAGATTGTCCAACTCTTTGAGCCATTCTTCCATCTCTATGTCCGTAAGTATTCTTGGCGTTTTCAGACGAATTCGCGAGGATTCGTACTGAGAAGGATAGTCTTTTTTTAGATCAAAAATCCCTTGAGGAGTAAGCGATATGATTTTAAGCCCGCTTTCTAGGGCTTTAAGTGCCTGGGAAATGGTAGCGACAGAAGCAAGAAGCTTTGGGATTTTATGATTTTTATGGAGTGGATTTCCTTGAATAACCTTGTTTTTCGTATTGTCCAAAAGGGGTTCAGTTTTAGCGATACTGAAAATTCTGGGTTCTCTCTCTCCATCTGGTGCAATTCCTTCTTGTCCAGGCCTTCCAAAAGCAAAGCAAGGGGAAAAATCCCGAATGCGCATTTCATAGAGCGTTTTCCAGTCTTCAGAAAAGTCAGGCTTTTCTATCGTTTTTCTTTTTCCTGAAGCTCTGTCCAGCTCTCTACGATAGACACTGACAAGCTTTTCCAGATATTCATGCGACCTGGCTCTTCCTTCTATTTTCAATGAGGCTATCTTGCTTTCTATCAGCGCAGGAATGTGCTCCAAAAGACACATATCTTTTCTCGCCAGGAGCATGGCATTGGTTTCCAGAATTTCTTCATGACCATCCTGACCTTGTTTTACAAGATCATAACGCCATCGGCAAGGCTTCATACAGCGTCCTCTGTTAGAGCTTTCGCCAAAAGTCACCGAAGATTGGTAGCATTGTCCGCTTTCTGCAACGCACATATCTCCATGTATGAAGTACTCCATCTCCAGTCCTGTTCTTTCCCCCATTTTCTTTACTTCCGCCAGGCTTATATCTCTTGAGGTAATGATTCTGGAGATTCCCATTTCAGCGAGTATTTTTGCCATTTCACTGTTGTGTACATTCATCATGGTAGAAGAATGTATAGGAATCGAAGATGAGAGTGCTTTTAAAAGTGAAATCACTGCTATATCCTGTATGATGATCGCATCTGGTTTTAAAGAAACCAGAAATTCCAGCTCTCTTTGGACTTCTTTCATTTCATGGCAGCCCAAAAGGCTATTGAAGGTGATGTAGGCTTTTGCCCTGTTTTCATGGCAAGTCTGTACTGCCTTGGCCATATCTTCTTTCGCCAGGTTCAAAGTAGGACGATGTTGTCTCATATTGAATGCCTTGCTTCCAAAATATACAGCATCCGCCCCCGCCTTTATCACAGCAAGGATCGAAGTAAGATTTCCTGCTGGTGCAAGAAGCTCTGGTACTTTGGCAATTTTTTCTATATATTCCATAATAATCCTATTGTAAAAAAAGTATCACAAAATTTATATTTCCAGGTAATTTTTATGCTTTTTTTTAAAAAGTACATTATAATTATATCTTCATCATTTTGTGCTAGCAATTCTAAAAATAATGTTTTTTTTGGGTGGTGTATGATAAAAATTTTGTTTCCCAAAGATACTAAGCAAGAATTGATTCTCCATTCCAGTGAAATCTTTAAGGAAAAAAATATTCCTTTCTATGTCCAGCATGAGACAGAAAATATCGTTGTTTTTGCACCAGAAGGAAAAGAGATTATCCAGTCCCTGACCAATGCTGTACAAATCCAAGAATTTTTCCTGCCTTATCCTCTCGTATCCCGAAAATTCCATCCTGAAGATAGTGTGGTTTCCCTGGGGAATGTGTCTTTCCAAAAAGATGTTTTTACCTTGATTGCAGGGCCTTGCTCTATCGAAAATAAAGCCATGATTTCTGATACAGCACGGTTCCTTTCTGGTCTGGGAATCAGAATACTTCGGGCGGGAACCTATAAATGCAGGACTTCTCCGTATTCTTTTCAGGGAAATGAGCATTCTCTGGAATATTTGCAAGAAGTAGCTGAGCAATTTTCCATGAAAACAGTAACAGAAGTCTTGGGAGAAGACCTGGTAGAAGAAACGGCGAAGGTGGCCGATATGCTGCAGATTGGTTCCCGAAATTCTCAGAATGTCCGTTTGCTGCAAAAAGCAGGAATGCAAAAAAAGCCTGTTTTGCTCAAGCGCGGATTCATGAACACAATGGAAGAATTTTTTCTTTCTGCAGAGTACATTGCACTTACTGGAAACACCAATATCGTCCTTTGTGAGAGAGGGATAAGAACCTTCGAGAATGCTACAAGAAATACTCTGGACATTGCAGCCATTCCTGTGGCTAAAAAAGAAACACACCTCCCTATCATTATAGATCCAAGCCATGCAGCAGGCAGAAGGGATATTATCCCTGCTCTTGTGAAGGCTGGAATGGCAGCAGGTGCGCAAGGGGCGATCATAGAAGTGCATCCTGACCCTGAACACGCTTTATCCGATGGAAAACAAAGCCTGAATTTCCAGGAATTTGAAAGACTGCTTACAGAAATAAGGATACTCGGCCAGGCTATGAATATTCAGGTAACATGACAAAGGCTTCTGCCATCGCAATTCCTTTTATAGATAAAAACATTTTAAGGAGAAATAATATATGAAAAAGCTATTTTTATGTATATTTTTCATTTTTTCTGTCTTTTGGTTCTCTGGTTGTACATCTGTTGTAAAAGGATTCGTCAATACTCAGCCTAAAGTGGAATTTAAAGAAGAAGACTATGAAAAGCCTGAAAATATCGTTCAGGGGGATGTTTCCTTTTATTATTGGGAAGAAGATGGGGCAGAGATCTCTGACCCTGATTTACAAAAGTATGCTCCTGTCATCGCTCAGGGTTTTCAAAAAAAACAGAATTCCGATGACTTGTACAGCTATTCCTACTGGGCAGATGGGATTGGCTCTCCCTTTTTAAACGAGGATGCCAGTAATGTGGGAGTGGACACAAAAAAACCAGCTTTATATTGCCGTGTAGAATACGCAGATGTCTCTGGAGTTAAACTCAAACAACTGGTTTATGTTTTCTGGTATTCCGAAAGGCCTGTAGGCACGCTGGAAACAGGCAAGGTAGATGGCAATATCCTGAGGATCACCCTGGATGCTTCTGGCTATCCTGCTATTTTTGAGTATAGCCAGACTTGTGGTTGCTTTCATGGCACGTTCGTTGCTAACCATCTGGAATCCTGGGCTATGGAGGAATTTGGAAAGCCTGTAGAGGGGAAAAGCTATGTTGTCGAAAAAAAAGCATCGGGAAAAACAGACTGGCTGGTGCGAGATTTAATCACGGTAGTTCCTGAAAAAAGGCCTGTTTTATTTATTTCCGCTGGCAGCCATTTTTGCCATGCCATTCGATTCTCTCACCAGATAAGAATGCTTGCTGCTGGATATAGTTGGTATAATTATAAATTGCGTCCTTACGATAGCCTGACTCGTGTTCCCAGACAAGGGGGAGGGAATGCAAGCATTTTCAATGAAGAAGGGCTTGTGATCGGAGGCAAGAGATGGAAAGAGGAAATTTTTATGTCTTCTCTCAAAAATCCTGGCTGGCCGAGGCATCTGGACAAAACTTTGATCCACTGGGATGAATCCCAATGGACAGACCCTAAGCTCATTGAAAACCATCTTCGTCTGCCCAAGAAAATTCTCAGTACAGAAAACCGAGAAATACAGGCAGATCAGACAGTAAAAAAACAAATCAGTTCCAATACCTTAGTTCCTAAAGAGGTTTGCCAGGTTTGCGATACAGGTAAACCCTATTTGCTTATTTTTACGCATACTTCTTGTGTTGCCTGCCGCAGCTTCAAGAAAGATGTATTGCCTCTGGCCCAGGTGCAGAATGTTTTGAAAAGGTGCAACTGCATTCTTCTGGACGTTTCGGAAGAAAAAAACAGGCAACTGGCAGACAGGTATCGTGTTGACCTTACTCCGACATTCATAGCTTTTGATAAAGAAGGAAAGGAAAGCAAAAGAGGCTATCATCTCGATACAGCAGAAAAATTCATAGAGTTTCTGGAATACTGCTTTCCTCAAAAAGAATCGCAGGAAAACAAGCAGGCTATAGTTTTGCCCAAAGTGGAGCCTGTAGTTTTACCCAAAGTGGAGCCTGTAGTTTTACCCAAAGCGGAATCTCCTGTTTCCGTAGACAATCCGATTTCTTTTCAAAAATTTCCTACTCCTTTGGAGCAAAAGCTGGAATCTCAGGAAAAAAAACTCCCAGAGAAAATACAATCTTCTGGAGAAAAGGGAAAGGATTATCTCCTTTTGTTTACTCATAAAATGTGTACAGGATGCAAACAATTCAAAAAACAGGTTCTTTCTGCTATGGATGTAAAGATGTTTTTAAAGGATTGGAACTATGTTGAGCTAGATATGTTTGATCCAGAAAATGCGCAGTTAGGCGAAAGCTATCATGTAGAAATCACGCCTTCTATTCTTTTGTTTTCCAGCGAAGGAGATTTTATTGCCAGAAACGAAGAACTAGAAACAAAAGAAGGGCTGCTTTCGTTTCTGTCTCTCCATAAAAGGAAAAAACTATGAACCGAATCCTGGGATATTTTTTTCTGATGGTATTTTTGGTTCTCACGTCCTTTGTTCCTTTTAGTGTGATAGACAACTCTCTGGAAGTCTGGATTGACCATACTACCCAGGAAGGGAAACGATGGCAGGAATTCGTTAAGGAATTCGGCTCCTCTGAATTCATTGTGATTGGGGTAAAGTCTTCTGTTGATCCCTTTCAAAAGAATATTTTAGAGCAAATCCTTTCTCTGGAAGACAGATTGGAAAAAGTCCAGCAAGTCCAGTCTGTGGTTGGCCCTGGAAGAATCTATCGTGAGTTATTTCAGGACAAGAGCATAGTGGATTTTCAAAAAGAGATGCTAGATTCGCCTTTTTATCAAAACCTGATTGTAGGCAAAGACCAAAAGACTCTGGGCATTTTCCTTTATTTGAAAAAATTGCCTGCCATACCAACGGCTCGTAAGGAAATCACCCAGGCAGTGGAAAAAGAGATTGCTTTATCGAAAAATAGCCAGCTTGATTTTGCCGTTGTTGGCCCGCCTATACTCAATGCTCATCTGGACAGAGCAAGCCAGAGTTCTTCTCAGAAGCTGGTGCCAGCTTGTATCCTGATTGTATTCTTTTGGATGATTCTAATGGTAAGATCATGGTGGTCATCTCTTGTGGTTTTATTTACTATGGCTCTTTCCATTGGGGCGACCATCGGGCTTATGGTGGTTTTTCGTACACCCTTGAATATGCTTACGATAGCCATGCCAGGATTGCTTTTAGTTCTGAGCATCACCAATGCAGTCCATATTGTACATAGATTCCAGGAACTCTCTCACATCCTACAAGACAGAGGAAAGGCTATCTCTCTCGCGATGCAAGAGCTGAGTATGCCTTGTATAGGGGCATCCATAACGACATGCGTGGGCTTTCTCTCTTTGATGGTAAGCTCCATGCCAGCCGTAAAACAATTGGGAATATTTACAGCAGCAGGCCTTCTTTTTGGCCTTGTAGCGAATCTGTATCTTGTTCCCTGGTTCTTAAACGTTCGATGGAATTCTGCCCCAGGGCATGCTTCTTTTTTATCCATCCCTGCTATGAAATTCGCCATCTATAGCTATAAGCATTATATGCTTGTGAATGCAGTGGCTATTGCTTTATTTATTCTGGCTTTATGGGTTTCTTCCTTTTACCAGATCGAGGCAAATACGCTAAAATTTTTGCCTGAAGAGCATCCTGTTGTCCAGGATTCGCAGTTTATCTCCGAAAATCTTACGGGGCTTTATTCTTTAGACTTAGAAATTCATATAGAAAAAGAAAAGGAAATTCCCTGGCATTGGCTGGAAAAAATTTCTCGTGATCTCGAAAAGAATCCTGCTGTTGCCCGTGTGTATGGGCCAACGGATTTGCTGAAAAAAATGAACTCCATCGCAAGCGATAATCCCAAAGACTATCAGCTTCCAGAAAGCAAGGAAGCCATTGACCTGATGATCGTCTCTATGGAAAAGATGATACTCCAGGAATGGCATAGGATATGCAAAGACAACGAAAATCGCATACGAATTTCGGTTCTTGTCAAAGCCATGAGCTCCCATATATATAAAAGTATCTTTGACGATATCAACAATATCATCGCGTCCAGGCCTTCTTTTATCGAGATCAACACAACAGGAATCATCACGCTTCTCATTCAATCGGAAAAAGACCTGATCTACACCCAGATGGAAAGCTTTGGCATATCAGCAGTCATTATATGTATTATGCTGGCGTTTTTTCTGAAGAAAAAGGCCATGATTCTGTCATCCATTCCTGATAATATATTGCCACCGCTTGCTTCTTTCGCCATCATGGTTGCTTTAGGTATCAAAGTGAATACAGGAACGGTCATTGTCGCTAGTATCGCCATAGGCCTTGCTGTAGACAACACGATTCATATTTGCCGAAGATTAAACAGCATCCTCCCTGAAAAAAACAATCTGGAAGAAGCCATGATAGAGACATTAAAAATAGCAGGCTCGCCTATGATTGCCAGTAGCCTGATTGTTTCTATAGGCTTTACAGCCTTGCTCCTGGCAGATTTCAGACCTCTGATATACTTTGGAGGCCTGACTATTGTAGCGATTTTTGTCGCTTTGGTATGTGATCTGGTATGGTTGCCAGCCTTACTACGACTTTTGATGCAAAAAAAATAAAGGGGGAATGGCGTGGCTCATTTTTTTATAACAGGCTCTACAGGTCAGGTTGGGGCGTTTGTTGCAAAGGAACTTCTGGAAAAAGGACACAGGCTTTCCTTGTTGGTTCGAGGCCCAAACGCTCAGGAAAGAATCCAGAATGTTTTTGAGACGATTGGTACTGTAGCCTCGAACTATCAGGTATTTGAAGGCGACTTGTTTTCTTTGCCTTGCTCCATAACTGATATAGATTGTATTTTGCATAGTGCTGCGGAATTGTCGTTCGATCCTTCGCAAAAAGAAAAAGTATGGCATACCAATTTTGAAGGAACCAAAAACCTTCTTGCCTGGGTATGCCAATCTAAAATCCCCTCTTTCCATTACGTCAGCACTGCATACATTGCAGGAAACCATGAAGGGAAATATAACGAAGATTGCCTGGATTTTGGGCAGACATTCCGCAATGAATATGAAAAAAGCAAGCTCTTTACAGAAAAGATGTGTCGGGAATTCTGCAAGACGCATGCAATGAACCTGACGGTTTACAGACCAGGGATTATCATGGGGACATCTTCAGGACAAAGCCTTCATTATCAGGGATACTATGCTTTTCTCAAGGTTCTTTCCGAACTTTATGAAAAATACCATAAGAAAGAAAATCCTCAGGAAGGTATCTGCCATATAGAGGGGAAGCTTCATTTGCCTGTGCGCATAGAGGCGAATGCCATCGGAAAAAAGCATCTTGTTCCCCTGGATTATGTAGCAAAGGCTATTGCTACAATATTGCAGGAAGCAGGATCGGAAAACCAGACTTTGTATCTGCTCCCTGCACAGGCACCTACAAACCAACAGACCCTCGAATGGGTAGAGCAAGCCCTGGGACTATGCGGACTTTCTCTTGTGCCTTCTTTGGAGGGGAAGGCACTCAATCGTCTGGAGCGGCTTGTACACCACTATATCCATATCTATAAAAACTATCTGGAAAAAGAGCCTGACTTTGAATACCATCAAAGTATAGATGTGTTGAGCCGTTTAGGCGTTTTATGCCCGCCTTTGGATGCTGCCTGCTTTGATAGATGGATTGCCTATGGAAAAAAAGATCGATGGGGGAGAAAGGAAAAAGAAGAAAAAAGCAAAGAGATTCCCCTACAAAGCCTCTATTTTCAAAAATTTTTGCCTCTATTTCTGGATAAGCCCTTTCTGTCAGGCAAAGTAACTTGTCGCTTTGGCGTTTGTTTAAAGGAAGACAACCAGGGATTCTGGAAACTGACCCTCCAGGAAGGGATTTTAAAAAACCTGGAATATATTAAAAGTAAGGAAAGCCTGGATTTTTGCTACACATTGTCTCAGAATATTTTCGCCGAAATCATCGCAGGCAAATTAGACCCAAGGTATGCATTTTTTTCTGGTAAGACCGATATTTCAGGTGATATGGAACAAGGTTTAAAAGTGGCAACTGTGCTTCGAGAATTCTTCCAAAAAAATCCCTGGCAAGAATAGACAAAAAAATACGGCATGACACCGTTGCAATGGTAAAGCTAAACAAAAAGTCTGGGTACGAAGTAAATATTACAGTTTTTATTTTTTGAAAATAAGCATATTCTCTTCTTGATCAAGGTCTATCCCTGTTTTCTCAAGCTGTTGGCATCGCTTCTTGATTTCAAAAAAACGAGAATTTTTTTCTCGTTTTTTAATGACAATAACATAATATCTTTATTTGCTATTTATTGTCGGCAGGAGGTGTTGGAGGTGCAACAGGAGCAGCAGGGGCTTCTTTTTTTACAGGAGGTTCTAGCTGTACTGCCTCTTTGCCTGCTTTACGAAATTTAGGTGTACTCAATAGAATTGCAGTTATGATAAAGAATACGGAAACATAGGTAATGATTTTATCAAGCTGTTTCTGTGTCTTTACTCCAAAAGCAGTGTCTCCGCCTAATCCACCGAAGGCACCAGAGAGTCCGCCCATTTCACCTTTTCTGAATAAAACCAAAACAATCATAATGATTCCAGAAATAACAAAAAAAAGCTGTAAAAGACTGTAAAGGGTTGACATGAAATTTTCCTTAATTGAAAAATACTCCATCTATAATCCAAGTCAAAATCTACATATTATTTTTTACGATTCAGTGCAGCATGTATGATTTTGGAGAGAGACTCTGCTTTAAGGCTTGCTCCTCCTACAAGTGCACCATCAATATCTGCTTGAGCCATTAAATCCGATGCATTTTCGGCTGTAACGCTTCCGCCGTATTGTATACGAATATTCTGGCTGATATTAAGGCCATAGTGTTTTGCAATGTATTCTCTTATCATTTTATGAACTTCTTGTGCCATAGCAGGTGTAGCTGCGCGCCCAGTACCGATTGCCCAAACAGGTTCATAGGCAATTGTGCAGACTTCTATCTGAGCAGGTGTTAAAGAAGCAAGAGAACCTTGCAACTGCGTTTGTACGACTTTCGTTGTTTCGTTGTTGTCTCTCTGAGAAAGCGTTTCCCCTACGCAAACAATAGGCATCAATCCATTATCAAATGCAGCCTTGGCCTTTTTGCTGACATTTTCATCTGTCTCTCCAAACAGTGTTCTTCTCTCCGAATGGCCTAAGATCACATAGCTGCATTCCGCTTCTAAAATCATGCTGCCAGAGATTTCTCCTGTAAAAGCACCTTTGGCTTCCCAATGCATATTTTGTGCACCAGTCTTGATATTATAATTGTTGGATTGATTTACCAATGTAACCTTCTGTGTCACAGGGATAAGATAAATAGAGGGGACGCAAATTGCTATATCGATCTTATCAGAATCTATATTCCCCAAATGTTTGGGCAATTCTTCCAGAAATTGGTAAGAACTTTTTAATGTATGGTTCATCTTCCAATTTGCTGCAATAAATGGTTTTCTCATATTCGATCCTCATTCCTTAATTGCTATAGTCACACCAAAGTTTATAGACTCGTTTGCCTTCTCGGTAGACTACAACACTTAATTTTTTTTTACTTCTACCTGCTGTTGCCGTTGCTTCTATCAAAAAATAGAAAGAACGTACAGCGATTAAACTTTCGATTTCAGAATATATAGTATCACCCAGACCTTGTATTTTTTTCAGATCTGTTTTTTGCCGAAAAATTTGCTTTTCTCCATCTGGTCCCATTTGCTCTCTATAACTTATGATGCCTTTGAGCATTTCTTCGTTTATCTTAGTGCTAAGAGATTGCAATACTTCCCTGCCTGCTGTATTGATATTGATTTCTCCATCTGACCAGATCGTGGTATACTCGGAAAATCCTTTTGTCTTTTTTCCTTTTTCATCTAAACTGGCAAAAAGAAAAGCAGAAGGTATAATCCCTGCCATAGAGAGTTCTTTCATGGAGAAAAGAGGAACTTTTGTGGGGAAAGGCCCTACAGCTTTTTCGGATTTGCCTTTTTTCTGCTTCATCCATCCAACAATAGCCACTCTAAGCACTGCTGGTTCAAAAGTAGCATTTTCGCCCTGGATGCTCGTGCATAAAAGATCAAATTGTTGTTCTGGTGTGATAGGCTTTATCTTCTCTTTCTCTTTATCTTGATCTTTATCTTGCTCTTTCTCTTGGTCTTTATCTTGCCCCTGTTCTTTTTCTTGATTTTCTTCGGTATTTTTTTCTTCTTGTTTTTTTTCAGCTTGTTTTTTGGGCCAGACCAAACGCAAAAGATTGAATTTGGCACTTTCGTCTTGAATAGAATAGGATACCAAAACATTGCCAATCTTCTGTGGTTTATCAGCAGGCCAGAGAGATTGCGCCCATTCGTCTGTAAAACAGTCGTATTTTGTCTTATTCCCTTCTTCTGACATCGAATCTAGCTGCAATTGAGCAATAGCGAATTGGATAGCAGAAAGAAGTCCATAACGAATTTGCATTTCATTATTTGTGTTGTCTGCAATATAGGCATCTATTTTTGTAGAATAGCTAAACTGCCCTACAACAACGACAAGAACAATGAGAAGCAACAATGTCATAACTAATGCAATACCAGAAGATTTCATCTATTCTTTCCAGAAAATTGCCATGAGGATAATGATTGCCAGATAAAAAAAAATTACTACTACAAAATATACAAAAAAAAGCTGGATAGACAAGAAAAATGTTGTTTTTTTCTCAAAAAATGTATTGGTCAAAGTGATCCTGTGCAAAATGAGTAGTGCTATGGCAATAGCATCTACTCCATTTTGCGGTTCTAGCATGCTTTTAGAGAAAACACTATTTATATCTTCTCTTGAAATATGTTCAATAACATTTTGACTAAAACATTTTTTCTCAAAAAATTAGCATCTTACTTTTTGGGCAACACATGGTTTTCTAAAAAATTCTTCCATTTAGCCATATATGCCTTTTCAAGAAGCAAAAATCCATTATTGTGCCCCCCTCTCATTTCCATAAAATCTTTTGGCTCTTTGGCAATCTCAAAAAGTTTTTTTCCATGAGAATACGGAACCAGCTCATCGTCTTTGCTGTGAAATACCAAAACAGGACAGAGAGTCCGCTCAAGATAACTTTTAGTAGGATACCTAATCCTGGCTAAAAATTTTATGGGCATTAGAGGATAAAGCTCGGATGCCAGCTCTGGTACAGAGGTAAATGTAGATTCCAGAATCAATGCACCTGGTTTCTTTTGGGATGCTATATAAGCTGCAATGGGGCCTCCCATAGACCTCCCAAAAACAAAAATTTTCTCTGGAGATATTTTTTTTTCTTCCACCAGATACTTCCAGGCAGCCTCTACATCCTGATAGGTTCCGTGTTCTTGGGGGGAACCCTCACTTTTTCCATAACCCCTGTAATCAAAGATAAAACATTGGAGCTGCATTTGGTAAAACATTCTCAGGGATTCCAGGCGATGAGTTATGTTTCCCGCATTTCCATGGCAATACAATATCACCCCTAGAGAATTTGGAGTATCAATGAACCAGCCCCAAAGCTTTGTCCCATCAGCAGCCTGGAAAAAGACTTCCTGATAGGGAAGGCCTGCATCCTTAGGGTTAGCGTCTATTTCTTTGCTAGGAAAATACAGAAGCCTCTCTTGCGAAATATACATAAACATTGCCAATAAAACATAAGTTCCTACTATAGAAAAAAGAATAATCCATAGCATTCTTTTTGCCTTTGCCATAAAAAAAATATCCTTTCAAGATATTGCAGAGATTATGTACAGCTTACAGGCAGGTAAAAATAGCATACAAATAAATTATAATCAAGAATATTTTGGATTATTACAAAATACCTAAATTTTTCTTGATAACAGAGCAAAGATAGTATAATTTAGATAGTACGATTATTTTGACAATGTTAAATCCAAAATTAAAGAAAAGAGAACCACAGATGAACACAGATAAACACGGATAAAAAAATAAAATAATGCTTGATTTTAGAAATTATCCGTGTCCATCCGTGTCCATCTGTGGTTCAATAAATCTTTAATTTTATATAACCTATTGGGAGACAAGAATTCGAATTTAACATTGTCAAGTTATTTCATGAAAAATATTTTCAAATACAGGCTGATAGGTTCAAAGGAATGCCTTATGGAATCTGTACAAAAATCTTGGTTATTGTTTATTCGTTTAGCAGAAATAGCGGGTTTTATCAGCCGAGAGCAGGCCTTAGAAGCCCAGAAAGAAATCCAACGGAAAGAATCCAGTTCCTCGGAAGATTTTTCTAATATTATTAAAAAATTTCAGTTGCAGCAAGACACAGCTTCCCTATTATGGCAGCTTGCCAAAATTTCCCCTGGAAGCAGAAAAGAAAGGGAATCTAGTATAACAGCATGTAGAAGACTGATTAAACTAGCAGAACTCAATGAAAACTTACGACAAGAAATCATTTTTGCAGAAGAACTCCTAAGACGCAAAATTGTAATAATAGAAGAAATCAATGCATGTCTGGAACAACTACAAAAACAAGAAGCTGGTGCTGGGCTGTCTTTAGGACAAATGCTTTTAAGAAAACATCTGCTTACTCCTGAGCAGTTTGTACAGATAAAACAACAAAGTATACAAAAAGAGGAAAATAAATCTTTAAGCCGTATTACCTTAAATCAAAATACAGGTTTTATACAATTAATGTCATCAGATATTCCGCAATACATAGGAAGATATGAAATCATTCGGGAAATTGCAAGAGGTGGAATGGGCGTTGTATACGAAGCCAGAGATCCTTCTCTGAATAGAGTTGTGGCACTGAAAACCTTGATTGCAGGAGAGATGGCAGATGAAAAAGACCTGGAAAGATTTCAGCAAGAAGCAAAGGTTACAGCCAGCTTTAGCCATCCCAATATTATCCCTATTTATGAAGTGGGTATACATGAGAGTATCCATTATTTTACTATGGAATATATCGATGGCATGCCTCTAAATGAGTATGTCCGTAAAACGCAGATGCCTTTACGCAAAATGCTAAAAATGATGGTACAGATTATAGACGGTTTAGGCTATGCCCACAGCCAGGGAGTAATCCATCGAGATATAAAGCCAGGGAATATTCTTGTGGATACCACAGGAAAGCCTTTGATTATGGATTTTGGGCTTGCCCGTAAGCAGGACAAGCAGGGACTTACCATGAGCGGCGTTGCGTTAGGAACACCTTCTTATATGTCTCCTGAGCAGGCACAAGGGAAATTGAAAGAGATAGACGTTCCTAGTGATATCTACTCTTTGGGAGCCGTATTGTATGAACTCCTTGCAGGACGGCCCCCCTTTGTTGGAACATCCCTGGCAGAAACACTCCAGGCAGTCATATACAATGACCCTGTTCCCCTGAGAGAATTGATTCCAGGACTTCCTGTTAATGTCGAAACCATTTGCATGAAGTGCCTGGAAAAAAATCCTAAAAAACGCTACCCTAATACCAAGCTTCTCATAAGAGATTTAGAAAGATTTTTAAAAGGCGATACAATACGCGCTCAGAGAAGTGGTATTTTCGAGAAAATTGAAAAAAATTTTCATAGAAAAAAACAGCTTTATTTTTCGGCTGCGATCATTCTTTTCATAGTTTTTGTATCCTTTATGTCGAAAGTATCTGATGCCAATAAGCTGTGCAATCTACAAGACGCTTTAGAGTCAAAAAATAAAGAAATAGAAGAAATCAAAAAACGTTCAGAAAAAGACATAAAAGAAGCTACATTAACAAAAAATAGAGTAGATGATTCCATAAAAGAAATAGAAAACCTGCGAAAAGAATCCCAAAAAAATCTTTCTGATGCCTTTTTATATAAAGGTATAGTCCTCTTCCAGCAAAAAGAATATGAAGATGCTCTGAGAGCTTTTACAAAGACAATAGAGCTTGCTCCTGATTCTGGCGATGCCTATTTGAAACGTTCCCTGGCTTATTTTAAAAAACACCAGTATCAAAAGGCATTGGAGGATGTGAACAAAAGTTTATCTTTGCAGAAAACACATGATGCCTATTATCATAGAGCTTTGATATATAAAGAACTAGAAAAAATGGAAGAGGCATTCCAGGATTGTAATATAGCTCTGGAAATGTCAGGAAAAGATGATAATTCCTACAACCTGCGTGGCATTATCTACCTGTCTCGTGGACTTTTCGATAATTCTATCAAAGATTTTTCCAAGGCAATCAGTCTTGCTCCAGGAGATATCGTCTATCGCTTCAATCGCGCAGAGGCATATTCCCTTGCACAGCGATATACAGAAGCTTTAATGGATTATAAGGCATGCCATGCTATGAATCCTTTTTATAAACCAGATGTAATACAAAAAAAAATAAAAGAAATAGAAAGTAAATTAAAAAATTAGTGCTAATTCGAAAAGAAGAATTATGATTCATCAAAGATTTTTCATTATAATAGCAGCGATTTTGTTTCTTTGGATGCTTCCCTATTTTTGTTTTTTGCGCCCCTGGAATAAAGATATAAAAAAAAACCATGCTAAAATCCAGGTACTCAAAGACAATATCGTATCTCTATTGCAAGGGGAGGAATCCTTACAGCAAGAAACTTCAGATGAAAAAGAAGAGCAGAACAAAAAATTAACAAATAGAATTCAAGAAATAATTCAAAAGATAGAATGGCAGCAATCCGTCAATAAATCCAATAGTGTCCTGGAATTTCGTTCTCAATATGATCAAAAAAAAGCAAAATTACAGCAGGAAGCCAATAGAATAGGTATCCCTGTAGAGGAGACATTAGGATTTCCCCGCTCTCTTCCCGCAACAATAGAAGAAAACTACTGGATAAGCCTGGAGTTAGGATCATACATTATCTCCCAGCTATTGCAAATGGGAAATAAGGAAGACATCCTCCAAAGCATTCAAAAAATTCATTACCCCAAACTTCAGGAAACAAGTGGGGGAAATAGAGCATTTTTCCTAGAGTATCCTGTAGAATTGACAATGCTTTCTTCCTATTCTTTTATATTAAAAATCATACATTTTTTTTCTGAGCCTGCTTTTCTAAAAAACTCCAATAGGCCATTCCCCATTTTAGTGATCCGAGAAATCTCCTTACTCCATAGTTCTAAGCCAGATATCATAGAGGCTAAAATATGTTTTGCCGCCTGTAAAATTGTACCAGATGGCGAAATTTCGCCAGGTACAGAAAAACAACAAAAACCTATAACTCCCCAAACTATACCTATTTGGGAACGATATTGATGAGGAATCCATCATGAAAATAGTTTATTTGTTATTGTTATGCTTTTTTCCCTCTTTTCTTTTCTCCCAGGTAAGTGTTTTTACACTGGAAAATCGTTTATACGAAGGCAAAATTATAGGTTTAAACAACGATAGCAATCCATTTATCACTCTCCAGACGAGAGCAGAGACGAAAAAAATTTTCTGTCATGAAATCGTACAGGTGGTATACCAGAAGTCCGATAAAAAAAAGGTACAGGAAGTTTGTATTATTTTACATGATGGCTCTCAAATTTTTGGCAACGTTCTATCGGGTGATCAAAAAGCTTTAGTAATGAACTCTTTTTCTTTTGGGGAAATTTCTATAGATTTAACACAAATACGAGAAATACGTCTATCAGATACTTTAGCATCCGTAGAATCCAAAGATACAGAAAGTGATATTTTGTATTTTAAAACAGGTGATGTTCTAAAATGCCTTATCGTTTATTTAGGAGCAGGGTATGTTCAGGTACAGCATCCTCAATTAGGAATACGAAAAGAATACTTTGCGAAACTCGACCGCATTGTGTTCGCCCAATTAGAATCGCCATCCATTCCAAAAGGAGAATTAATCGCGATTGTCAGAGGTATGGATCATTCGCTTTTAGCAGGAAAAATTGTTAAGATTTCAGAAAATCACCTTACCTTGCATGTCTTATCCTTGAACCAGGAAATCAAAATTCTCCATTCTCAAATCCAGCACTTTGCCTTTCGAGGAGGCAGCTTTGTGTACCTTTCGGACTTACCTGCCGATGAATATAAAGCAGAATACATACCTTATTTTGCAGGGCCAACAGAGCCATTTCTTCCTAAATTCGATAAAAATCAAAGAGGCGGTGAAATTTTTTTGAATGGCCAATCCTTTTTTAAAGGAATAGGAGTTATATCGAGAACAGAAATCACTGTATCTCTCCAAAAAAAATATAGAAAATTTCAAAGCCATATAGGGATAGACGACCAAATTCGAGAAATGTATAAACAAAATCCCTATTTAATCGGGGGAAGCGTTTCTTTTCAGGTTTATCTCGATGGGCAAAAAAAATGGGATAGTGGTATTATACGATGGTTTGATCCCCCCCAAAGCTTAGACATCAATGTATCTGGATATAAAGACATGGTTTTGATAGTAGATTTCGCGGACAATGCCAATGCAAACGATCTTGCTAATTGGGCAGGTGCCCTTCTTGTCAAATAGTCATGCAGCATATTTTGTCGTGCAAATGTGCCAGGGTAAAAGATAGCTGTTTTTTTTCGGAGTTTACGAATGAACAGGCTTTTTCTAAAAATAGCAAAGGAAGTCCTTCAAAAGGAAATTCAGAAGGAAGATGCGGATTTACTTGCGTCTAAAACAGAAATATGGGAAGAAATAGTTAAATATATAAAAAAAATAAAAAATTTAGATAAAAAAGTGAGCTATTCTGAAAACCTTTTGGATTTTGCCAGAGAAAAAAATCTTATGAGAGTGCAGGCATTGTTATTATTCGAAATAGCAATTGTGCTGGAAAAGCAAAATCATATAGAAAGGGCTCTTTCCTGCCTTGAAGAAGCTTATAAATTGCTGGAAAATGAAGAAAGTATTTCAGAGACAAAAGATATCCTAAGCAAAATAGCGAATTTACTGCAAAAGCAAGGGGAGTTTATAAAAGCATTAGAGTACTTTGAGCTTGCCAAAAAACTAGAGAATAGGAACTCTCCCAAAATATCAGAAAAAAAAATAACAGGAAAGGCTGCTTTGGTTACAAAGCAAATTTCCGAAACAATCCATTCCTATGAGCAATCTCTCCTGGAAGCTTTGAAAGATCTGGAAACAGCACGCAAAGAACAAAAAGCTTTAGAGGAAAGAAAGTTGCTTTTTAAAATAGGAAATCTTTATCAGAATTTAAAAAAAGAGGAAGAAGCCATACGATGTTGGAAAGATTCTCTGCTTTTGTCTCAGAAAAAGCAGGACTTTGAGCTTTGCTTCCAGAATTCCCTTTGCTTAGGAAGAATTCTATCCGAGAGAAAGGATTTTGTCCAGGCAAAAGAAGCCTTAATCCAGGGGATTTCCTGTATGGAAGAATGCAAGGTCACATTGGGGACACTTTCGTATGCTTTTATCAGAGATCATTTCACGATTTTTCAAGCCATTATAGATTGTTGTTTATCGCAGGGAAACACCCTAGGTGCTCTGCACTTTTTAGAGCAATCGTTACGCTGGTTTTATTTCTCCAGGGTGGACGAAAGCATACTTTTAAATAAAGCGGATATTCCCAAAGAATTGGCCCAGGAATATCTTTGCGCCTTGAAAACATGCCAGGAAAGTTCTAAAGTTGGCCTTTCCATAGAAGAAGAAAAAAAACAAATCCATGACCTTCGATTGCAGATAGAACTCATAGACCCAGCATGGGCCAATTTTTGGGGCCACCAATATACACTGGATTTGCCTCTTCTACAAAAAAATCTTTCCAAACGTACAGTTTTGTTGGAATTTTTGGCAACAGAAAGTAAAACCCTCGTTTTCCTTATAGATTCATGCCACTTCGAAACTCTGGTTTTTTCTAATCTAAAATATCAGGATTTACTCGATCTTTATGAGCCTATGCTACAGAGCAGACATCTGCATCGTTCCCATGCTATGGAAATTTGCCGCAAACAAATGCAAAAAATTTTGGGCAAGATTTCGGAAGCAGCAGGAAGGAAGATATTGGAAGTCTTAGAAAACTGGGAAGCAGACCGCCTTGTGTTGATTCCTTGCTATACTTTTCAGCTTTTTCCTTTGCATCTTTTACCCCTTTCCGACCAACAAAAAACAGGTTTGGTATGGCAAGACCGTTATGAGACTGTCTATGCTCCTTCTTTATCATGGTTTATAAAAAATATGAACCAAAAAGAGCAGAATCCAGAGGGAAAGATAGCCGCCTTTTCTCACCCAGGAAAAGAGCATAAATTCTTCCAGGAAGAAGCAGCGATGATAGAAAGCCTATGTCTGGAAAGAATGCTTTCTGAAAAACAACCCCTATGGAAAAATGTCCAGGAAAAATTATATCAGGCTTCGCATATTCATTTAGGCCTTTATGCAAGTCTCTGCTACCCTGATTCTTTTTTGTCCAGACTGTCTTTTATGCAAGACAGAAAAGAATCCGTAGAAAGCATTTATCCCCATCAAGTGCTTTCAGAGAACCTATCCTATGTTTCTATGCTTACATTGAGTGCTGTGGAACTGCAGTTTCAGGATTGGGAGTCACCAGCAGATTCTATGGGGCTTTTTGTTTCTTTTCTGTATGCAGGAGCAAAAAAAATCATCACCAATCTATGGCCTGTTCCAGACTGCGTTTCTTATTTTATTTTGGAAAAATTCTATCAGGGACTCATGCAAGGCTTGCCTCCTGTCATGGCACTACAAGAAAGCCAGAAAGAAATCCGACAGATTACCGTTACCGATTTAAGGCGCAAGCTGGTTTCCCTAAAACGCTTTTTGCCAGAAAAAGAAGCCAAATGGGTTCAAGAGCTATCTGATTTTTTGGAATATAGCAATAAAGACTTTCCTATGGAAAAACGCAGACAAATCCTGAAAAATCTTTGGATACCAAGAGAGATGGTATCCAGTGGATTAGAGGATGCCAGGGCATGCTCTTCTCTTTCAGAAAGCGAAGAAAACACTATCGGAGGCGAGGTATTGGATCCTCAAAAAAAACTATTTGCCGATCCATACTATTGGGGAAGCTTTGTTTGCATAGGTATGGGGTTGACGCAAGAAATCTTGCAAGAAGAGGATGAAAATTTTGATTCTGTCCATATAGAAGAAGCTGCTTTCAGCGATTCAGAGAAGAATACAGGCCAGGACATCCAGGATATACTCTCTTCCCTTTCCCCTGCTACAGCTTCGGATATCATAGAAGCCGAAAAAGAAGAAAAAGATTCACAAAAAATTCGAGACAAGAGCCATTACAGAATCAAAGGACGCTGTTCCTATTGTGGAAAGAAGATTCGATGCCAGCTTTCTTCCGAGGGAAGCAAGGTACGTTGCCCTCATTGCAAAAAGAAAATCTGGATACCCATCCAATCCAGCCCTTTTGACGATATAAAAATTCCAGCCTTATGTCCTTATTGTACAAAGAGAATCCATTGCTTACTGACTATGGCAGGAAGCAGAGGAAAATGCCCTAAATGCAATAAATATATTCGTATTCCCAAAAGAGATGTTCTTCTTGTGGAAATCGCCTCTGGCGATCCCAAAAATCCTGTCTTGCTGCTTAAGGAGAAAAAAAACAATGCCTAAAATTATATTCGAAGGCAAAGAATATCCCTTTAGTTCCTATGCCACCATTGGGCGATCTTCCAAATGTACTGTCTGCATCCCAGATATAAAGCTTTCCAGAGTACACTGCGAAATCATCCAGGATGAAAATGATTTTATCCTGGTGGATTTGCACAGCCAGAATGGCATGAAACTGAACAACCACTTTGTTACGGAAGCAATATTGAAGAACAAAGACAAAGTCCTTCTGGGAAGAACAGAATTTATCTTTATGAGATAAACAGATGAGAATTACAGCGAAATGGACTTTCAAAATATAAAAAATCCGCAGATTATGCAGATTAAGCAGATCGAGAAAAGCATAGTATGATACTAAAACCAATGCCTTTAAATCTATATAGGGCGCATACAGTAGTTCGGGGGGGGGTATCCATCAGGGGCAATATCCGTGCCATGGAGATACGTATAGCCTAGCTTTTCTAAAAGCTCAATGGCGAGGGTTTCTATGGCAGATTCGGTGATCTTCGGACTCACAGACTTACCGTTGTTTTTCTATTTTCTAGAGTATCTGGTATCCATTCAGTATTAAATTGTTGTGTTTTGACTCGAAATTTGTTATTTTCTCTGTCAATATTCATTGTCATAGACCCTCCATTTTTTTTTAACTTGGAGACTATGACTTTATTTTCCATTTTTCCAAATTTTTGTCCACTATTTTTTTCGATTTTCCCGAAAATCGGGGATTTCTCGTGCAACGCACTCAAGAATAAAAAATATAAAATTTTTATATTTTTTATTCTTCTCTGCGTTCTCCGCGTCTCTGCGGTGAAAAATCTTTACATTTTTACACGAGATTTCAGTCGTAAGTGACTAAGAATTCTCTATGGCTATATAAGAAATATTTTTAGGTTGATATCTACTGATTTCCAGGCTATAACTTTTATTCCCTTCCTGATTTTTGATTACAATAAATCCATTAGATTCATAGAAATCTTGTACTTGCTGGTTTCTAGGTGTTGGAATATATTCTGCTGTTACAGTTGCAATATCATGAGAAGCTAGCCATTGAACAAGATAATCCATGAGTACAAATTCAATATTCCTGCCAATAATGCGACAGCTCATCAAAAAGGTATCAATATTGCCTATTTTAGGGTTTTGGGCATCTGTTTTTATTATAGAAATCGCTGTCAAACCATTGTCTCCGAATCTGTCTTTAACACAAACAGAGAATATATGCTCTTGCTCGTTATTCATCATATTCAGTATCTGTGTTTCTGTGTATCTTTTCGTGGTAAGATTGAACTGGTTAGTTTTTTGTGTCAATTGGGCTATACGTTCCAACTGTCTTAGATCATCTTTAGAAATACTCAGAGAAATTTTTAGAGATGCCAAATATTCCTCCAGAGATTTATAATTTTGCTTTGCTTTTTCTCTTTCGGATTGTTGTTTATATATTTCTGTTTTTTGTGCATCTTCCTTGTTTGTTTTTAAAGAAAAATAGCGATAAACGTTTTGTAGCAAGAAATCAGGATATTCATGCAGGGCAGAAGGCACTTGCAAAGAGAGTATTTCTGGTATTCGCTCTTGTATCAGATGGATTTCAAACGAAGAATCATCGACAAATACCATGCTATCCAATCCAATGTTGAGTTCAGATGCTATGGCTAGCAAATTTTTTGCCTTGTCATCCCAATTGATTTTTTTTATAGAAATATATTCTTCTTTTAAAATCATATCACTATGATTTTTAAGCACTTCCATCACATCAGATGCATTGTTTTTGCTGCACAATCCTACAATAATTCCCTTTTTGCTCAAATATACCGCTATATCCTGGACTTTAGCAAAAAAACGCCCTAAAGGAGAAACGCGAGACATATCGATCTTATCTATTCCATCTTCTCCAACAACACCTTTCCACAATGTGTTGTCGCAGTCAAAAATAAGTGCTTTTTTTAATTTCCCCGTATTTTTTAAGAAGATAGGCTGTATGTCCATAGCATATTTTTTGAAGAAAAGCAGTGTATAAGGGGCCTTGGACGAATTATACATCCGAAAATCTAAGGCTTGCTTGATGCCTGTTTGGAGAAAAATTTTATCTATATCCACAAACGAGACATTGAGTCTTTTTTTTTCTTCCAGATAGGAATTCAGCTCCCTTACCAATCTTTCGAGAAGAGATGGCTGAGAACAGGAAGAAACGAAACAATGATAGGAAAAAGTATTAAAAATAACAGAGGGACAATCTTTCAAATTTTCGAAAACAGTATCTATTTCAGCAAAAATTTTATTCTTAAAGCTATTATACATATCTTCGCTTGAATCTTCAAAAAAATGCGAAAAACCATCCACTATATTGAGCATATCGAAGAATACAATCACCAGAGCAGATTCCTTGTATTTTAAACTATCCTGGATGATATTGTCGTAATTTCCAAATTCAATACAAGGGTTTATCTGATGGATACGAAGAGAATATTCCAGGATTTCTTTTATAGAATGGACGACCACATTTGATAGCACAGAAATTTTATAGACAGGCTCTTTCATGCTATCTTTCAATGCACTGTTTTTTTGAACAATTTCTGAATATGTTAAATTTTCCATTTATCATTATTTTTTATAAAAATAAAATCTATTTCCTATATTCCGCAGCTTGTAAGTGAACTTTTCGATTTTTAAAGAGAACCACAGATAAACACAGATAAACACAAATAAGAATT
>CALKWO010000255.1 GCA_938003875.1 uncultured bacterium | reverse complement strand
GTGGTTCTCTTTAAAAATCAAAAAAGTTCACTTACAAGCTGCGGAATATAGGTACGTTACGGATTTGTCATCCGTAACGTTTATGAAACGGATCTATGAAAGCTTACTAATCTATAGAAAATAAATATTATGTCTTTTTTTAAAATTTTTATATTATCCATTGCGCTTCTCTTTTGTGCTTGCAGCAATTTCAATACACAGTTGAAAAGATTGCAAAGCACGTCTGCGATGGAGAGATGTGAGGCCATATACTGGCTCTATTTCAATGTCAAAACAGAAACCAGCAAAAAATTGCTTGTGGATGCTTTAGAGAAAGATCAGAGCATGCTGGTCCGTTCTATGGCAGCAAGAATTATGGCTTTAGAAGGAAAAGCGGAGTATATTCCCTTGCTGGAAAAAGCACTCAATGATAGCAGTCCCCTGGTAAGAATGGAAGCAATCCAAAGCCTTGGTTCTCTCAAATCGAAAAGTTCTATTCCTTTACTGACAGAACTCTTGCTCAAAGATACGGATATTCATGTTCGATTAAAGGCCTTGAAAAGCATACAATATATGCAGGCAGAAGAAGATATCATTCCTGTTTTGATAGATTCCCTGGAAGACCAGGAACCTTCTGTTCGCTTTCAAGCTTTATTGCTTTTAGAAAAATCGACAAAAGTAAAATTAGGTAGCGACAAGGAGACCTGGAAAAAATGGCATCAGACCAACCTCCCCAAATAGCAGGCAGCAGATGGAAAAAAATGCTCACTATTTTTTTGCGTTTGGGAATTACATTTGCTTTTTTTTACTATATTTTTGTCCATTTGATTCATTTTCATGATGAAATTCTTTTATTGAATGGACAAAAAATTCAGGGAAGCATAGAAAGCATTTTGCCTGGTGGGGTTTCTATCAAAGCAAAGGCAGGTCTGCAATTCTTTGAAAACGAAAAGATTCAGAAAAACAAGGATGGCCTGTTGTGTATAAAAATAGGCTTTTTGAGTATTTTCAAAAAGCTAAAAATTTCCCTTTTCGTGTCGTTTGTTCTTCTTTTTATCATCAATTCTTTTATATCAGCTCTTCGTTTTCAATGGTTGCTTGCTGCCCAAAATATCATCATCGTTTATTTCCAAGCCTGGAAAGTCACGATGATGGGATTGTTCTTTGGGAATTTTCTGCCTGGCTTTACAGGAGGGGATTTAGTCAAAGCATACTATATCACGAAAGAATCCGCTGTCATTGCAAAATCCGTTGTCACTGTTCTGGTAGATAGGATTGTTGGCCTTGCCTCTCTCATTGTCCTTGTTGCCATCATTCTGCTTTTCCAATTTGGAAAAAGCGAATTCTACCTTGCATCCCTATTGATTTTTTCCTGCCTGGCTTGTTTGCTCCTGGGCATTGCTTTCTTTTTTTTCTGCCCTAAGGCTTGGGTATACAAGAGAAAAAATTTTATTTTTCGGATTTTACAAATTTTTTATGATTATCAAGACAAGAAAAAAATTCTCGCCCATTGTTTTTTCATCACATTTTTTATCCATATTTTCACAAACATCGCGATATATGGCTTTGCTCTTTCTCTAGGCATTACAACTATTCCCTGGTACACCTATTTTATTTATGGAGCCATAGGCTTTTTATTGATGGCCTTGCCCATATCTCTTGCTGGTTGGGGAGTAGGAGAAGCAGCCTATAGCCTGATGTTTATCAAGGTAGGCCTGGCCCCAGAGCAAGCAGTCGTACTTTCTATCCTGGTTAAAATAGGCCAGATGATTGTGAGCCTTATAGGCGGGGGTGTATGGCTTTCCCTGGGCATCTCAAAAAAGGGCAAATCATAAGTTTTTTTTCTGAATATGGTATTTTTCCATGCGGCGATCTAAGGATTGACGGGAAATTCCCAATAATTTTGCAGCTTCTGACTTGTTGTTTTGCGTAATTTGTAAAGCCTGCATGACAGTATCTTTGACGAGTTCATCAAGCTTGACTAAGCTGTGGGATTGTGCCTTACAGGGTGGTCGGACTGGGCAATCCAGTTGGCAGGTCGGTTTTGTTTCATCAACGATACAACCTTCATCATCTGTAAAATTCAGATCATGTAAGCTTAGGCATTGCCCATCACATACAATTACGGCGCGTTCAACAAGATTTTTCAATTCACGAATATTGCCAGGAAAAGAATAATTCATTAAGTATCTAACAGCATCCTCGTCAATTCCTGCTATTTTTTTCCGCAATTGTTTAGAGAAAAAAGTTGTGTAGTATTCTAATAGAACAGGGATGTCATCAGGGCGTTCCCGTAGAGGCAGCAAATGAATGACAAAGGTGTTGATGCGGTGAAATAAATCCAGTCTGAATCGTTTTTCTGCAATCAAATTTTTTAGATCTTGGTTGGTTGCAGAAATAATTCGGATATCAATCTGAATTTCCTTACTGGAGCCAAGTCGCTTGATTTTTCTATCTTCAATAGTTCTAAGCAGCTTATTTTGATAGCTGATAGGCATATCGCCTATTTCATCCAAGAATAGAGTGCCGTGGTTGGCGATTTCAAAATAACCAGCCTGGTTTTGTATAGCCCCCGTAAACGCACCTTTGTTGTGACCGAACAATTCTTTTTCCAGCAGACTTTCAGGAATAGCCGAGCAATTGACCTCACAAAAGCACTTAGATTTGCGACAACTGAGTTCATGAATCCCTCGTGCTACCAATTCTTTTCCTGTGCCGCTTTCCCCTGTGATTAAAACCGAAGTTGCATCGGATTGTGCCACTTTGTTCATCAATTCTAAGACTTTTTTCATAGCCTGGCTTTTCCCGACCAAAGGGTGATGAAATTTTTTGTGAAATTCTTCGAGAGCAATAGCGTAATCCAATTCGACTTTTTTCAATCTTTGTTGCAATTCTAAAAATTTATTTGTCCGCTCAATAGCTGCCTGGATATCCAGCAGCCGAAATGGTTTAGTAAAAAAATCGAATGCTCCCATCTTCATAGCTTCGACGACGCTTCGAGTATCACCATGCCCAGTAATCATGATAACTTCAATATTAGAGAAATCCGCCTTTAGACGTTGTAAAAATTGTAGTCCATTCATTTCTGGCAGCTTCAAATCCAGGATAACAATGTCTATTTCCTGTTGCTCCATAATCGAAAAGGCTTGCGATGGAGAACCTGCAGCAAATACAGTCCCATAATTTTCACTAAAGAATTCGCACAAATCATTCCTGATTCCTGCATCATCATCTAAGATTAAAATTTGCAATTGCATTGTTTGAATCTTTCGAATAATCAAGAAAAGGTAGCAAAATTTTAAAAGTCGTTCCGATATTGTGTTGAGATTCGGCCAATATTTCTCCCTGGGCATCTTTGATGATATTATATGAGATAAATAGCCCAAGTCCAATGCCCTGCCCTACTGCTTTGGTGGTAAAAAATGGATCGAAGATCTGTTCGATTGCTGGAGCGGGAATTCCTATACCATTATCGCTTATTTCTATGACGATTTGCTGGCTTTCATTGTAAGTACGAACGACAATTTTCCCTTCCCAAAAAGAGATCGAATCGTTGCTTTTATTGTCTATAGCATCTTTAGCGTTGGACAAGACATTCAACAAAACTTGTTCTAATTTATAATTGTTAAGCATGACCCTGCCTTTGGATTGCAAGTTTTTTTCGATGCTAATGTTGTGATTCCGATATTGGGTTTGCACCAGCGATAGTACATTATCAATCGTGGTATTAACATCAATCGGCACATCATCGCCATTTTGTTTACCACAGACAAATCCTCTGATATGTTGTATAATATAGCTGATGCGGTCAACCCCTGCTAAAATGTTTTGGCTTTTTGCTTTAAGATAAGCAGGGTCGATGGAGTCGTTCTGGGCCAACTTCAGCAGTATGTTGTCTGCCCCGAACGAAATTCTGGTCAAAGGTTGATTGATTTCATGGGCAATTCCAGCAGCCAAGACACCCAAGGATTCCAATTTTGACTTTTGCATCAAAAGTTGTTCTCTTTGGCGGCCTTTCGCCAACTCTTTTTGAACTTGATCTTCCAAGTTTTTCTGGTATTTTTCGAGTTCCCAAGTGCGTTCTGCGACTTTTTTTTCCAATAGGATATTCTGTTCAAGAATGCATTGTTCTTTGGCTTTTAAAGCATTTAGAGCATCTGTTTGAGCAGATTCTTTTTCTTGGCGCAATATTTGAATTCTGTCTGCCAGAGCCAGAGATTGCAGCAGTACCGTCAACAAAACACCTAACAGATACCCCCGCTCTGTTATCATTGAGCTTGCAATGATATTGGCTCTAACCAGAGTGATCAAAATATTAGCGGTGATAGCCATCAGCCAGGCTGCAAGTAAATAAAACGCTGAACGATACCCTCTGTACCATAGATAAAAGCTAACCGAAATCAAGAGCAACGAATTCAAGATCCGCAATGGGATGATGATTTTCGCCAAAGAGTCAATAGGCACAAAAGGAATGCATAGAAGTATTACACTCCAAATGATTATAAAGCTTACGATAAATTTATACCAATATCGGGCTCGTTGACGAGTTTCCAAAAATTCGCTGGTAAAGGCTAATGATGTTATGGGAAGCATAACAAGAAACAAGATAGTAGATACTTTCTGCCACCAGATGACATCTGTCCAGAGATATTTTACACCAAATCCATCGTAGGAGCATTGAAACATAAGGACATTGGCGATAAAGGCAATGTAATACAGGTATCCAGTATCTTTAAGTACAAGCCACAAAAAAGCATTATACCCTAACATCACCAACAGTGTGCCATAGAAAATACCAGAGTAAAACATTTCCAACAAACTATAACGATGGAATGCTTCTGGCGACATGATGACAAGTGGCACAGTCATGGACGTTTGGCCGTACAATCGCAGATAGATCGTATATTGGGTATTGCGAGGAGGACAAAGCTTAAAGACAAATCCATGATATGGAATTTCACGCTCTGCGAACGGTCGAAGCATCCCTGTATGAATTTTCTCGAAACCATCGCCATCGGCTTTGGGTCTGTAATATACGATGTCGTGTATATTGGTGAATTGTATTTGTAGTCGCCATTCTGTTGCTTGTTTGGATCTATCCACTATACACAATCGAATCCAATATGCTGATCTGGTAAAACCGAAATTATTCGCTGTACTATCTGTTCGTAAGAACTGGTAAAGATAGGGCAATGAAGTGACATCGTCAATACCCAATTTACAAGACGGGTCTTCCAGATACTCCATGAATCGCCCCACCTGATAATGATCTTCATGCTCGCCCAAAATTACTTGAGCTTGAGCCTGGCTCGACAGCAAGCAAACTAGCAGCAACGATAAATAAATTTTTAGGTCTATGAACATAAAATTATAGTAGTACAAAGAAAGTAGTCACTTACAAGTAAAATCTCGTGCAAAAGTGTAAAGATTTTTCACCGCAGAG
>CALKWO010000254.1 GCA_938003875.1 uncultured bacterium | reverse complement strand
ATCTGTGGTTCTCTTTAAAAATCGAAAAAGTTCACTTACAAGCTGCGGAATATAGTACCTGGCTATTATATTTCATTATTTTTTATCAGTTTCCGGAGTTTTATAGTCTACCATGTAAAGAGGAGACAGGCCTCCCTTTCCAGGAGCATATTTATTCTGATAGCGTTCAAAGGATTTGTCAATCATTCCTACATTAGCACCTACGTTTTGAGCTTTTACCTTATAATCATAAGAATGCTTAAACAAATCGCCAAAGGTATTTTCTCTAAGAATATGAGGTGTAACGAATAAGTAGATATTTCTCTTGGTATGATTGACAATTTTTGTCTGGAAAAAGACACCTAGAATAGGAAGATCACCGAACAAAGGAATCTTTTCGATGGTTTCTGACTCACTATCGTATGTAAAACCACCGATTACGACAGTATGATTGTCAGGAACAGTGATGGAAGTAGCAATTTTGCGAACTTTTTTAGGAGGAACGCCACTGATAGAAGTTTGCGAACGATCAAATTCATCAATGGATTGTTCGATCTCCAATCGCAGATAATTTTCTTCTCCACCAATATGAGGGGTAATAACCAAGGTTGTTCCCGCTTCCTGGAAACCAGAAAAAGAATTGGTCTGAGAACCAGAATTGTTGTCTGTTGTCGTAGATGCTGGTGCAGCATCGGCTACTTTGATTTCCGCCCTTTCGTGATCGTTTGTCAGAATAGAAGGCAGAGAAAGAATCTTGGAATCTCCATTTTGCTTGATAGCCTTCAAAAGAACAGGCATGGTAAATACATCTTTATAGTTAATAAAAGATGTTATCCCACGGCTTATATCCGATCTGCTACCAATAGGAAGCTTTCCTATTTTTTCTACTGTCTTATCAATAGAGCTGGTTTTATCTGTTATGGTTTTAGCACTGCCATCTTCATTTACTGTAACAAGGTTAGAAAACCCAAAGTTGCTTCCACCACCAAAGGTGACACGATCATCCTGGGGAGATTCCGCCCAGAAAAGCTCCAAACCTAGGCCGAAAATGTCTTCAGGGCTGATTTCAATCAGGGCACTTTCAATCAAGACTTGAGGCCTTCTGACATCAACCTGTTTGATGATGTTTTCGATTTCTTTCCATTCATAATTTTCTGCTTTTACGATCAAAGAATTTGTCTGAGGCTCCGCCTGAATCGAAGTGGTAACTTCTTTCGGGCCAGCAGTACTTGTGGTTGTAGATGCCACTTTTCCTACATTGCCCAATGCTCTTTTTGTGAGACCACCACCTTCCAGAAGCTTAGACAAAGTTTCTTGCAATTTTGTAGCATCGGCATGTTTTAAACGAATGTAATGAATGTTGCTAGGTTCGTTCTGTAGCTCTTGGTCTAATTCTTCAATCAGGCTAATCATTCTTTTCATTTTTTCCTGATAGGCTTGTACGATCACAGCGTTGAGTCTTCTATCAGGAGAGATTTTGATCTGCTCCAGATCAGGCCCCATGCCTACAGCAGTCGCTGCAGGCCGATCTTTGTTAACAAATTCTGTCAGTTTTTCTACAACATCATCCGCTGCTGCGTATTTAAGCTTGATAACCTTGAATTGCTGCTCAGGCCCTTGTTGGTCCATAAGCTTAATCACATCATAAATTCTTTTAACGTTGGGAGCAAAATCCGTAATCAGGATAGTATTCGATCCTTCTATTCCTGCCAGGTTTCCCCCTTGTGGATTGACAATACGTAAAGCTCTCAAGGTTGTCTGCACTTCTCTGGAAGAAATATAGTCCAGCTTAATTACCATGGTAATGAACTGGTCTTCTTCTTTGATGCTTTCCAATTCTTTTTCCGTATATAAAGTGCGAGTCTGCGTCCAGGGACCTTGTATATTACGCTTTACTTTAATAATTTCCGAATTATTTACACCTGTGGTTTCTAAAATATAACCATTGTATTCCATGACAGAAAGAAAAATTTTATAAAGATCTTGCTCCGAAACAGGCGTTGCAGATACCAAAAAGATTTTTCTGCCCTTTATTGTAGAATCATAAAGGATTCTTTTATTGGTTTTCTTAGCAACATAAGTAATGAAAAGCTCCAGTTCGGTATTGATGAAGTTCAGATTGATTTCTTCTTGTGCCTGGCTAAAAGAAAAAGGACTCATGGAAATCATCCAAACCAAACAAAAAAACAACAGCAAACTTCGCTTCATGCTCTTTCCTTCCAACAAAAAAAATGTCTTACCCTGACTCTTGGCAAGGCTAAATTCCAAACTCAACAAACAAAGGACTTCAGAATTTAACGTTGTCAAACTAAGGGCAATATAAAAATAGATTTACTATACAGTTTAGCAAATAGCATTTCTCAAGTCAAACAAAACTTAAACATTGAGAAAAAGGTTTTTATAAATTACCAGTAGCATTGCCACTGGCCTGAAATCTGTTTTCTGCTGGTGGGAGATAGGGTTCACAACTGATAAATATTTTATTGACAAACAAGGACGAATAAGGTAAAAT
>CALKWO010000253.1 GCA_938003875.1 uncultured bacterium | reverse complement strand
CTTTTTAAGCCAGTTAAAGGGTATTTCCCAAAGACGCAGGGATTGCGCTGGCGTTAGGCTTTTTAGCAGACACGACTTTTTCGGCGCAACCCTGCGGCTACAATCTGTTGCTACAATCTATTGAAAGACAGACAGATCATTCTATTGTCGAGATTCCCTGGATTCTTTCAGGAAGTTTCTGAATAAAAGGGTGAAAGTGAATTTTTTCATAGCCTGGGAACTGGCTGAGATTGCTTTTGCTTACAGGAGATTGAGGATAGTTGAGCAGGCCTTGTCGAAAATACTCGTCTGCTTTCATGATATGCTCCAGGGCTTTATCTGCATTTTTTTGGGCCATTTCCCATACACCAAGGGTAAAATGGTAGCAGCCTGAGAGCTTGTTTTTATTGCCTTCCAATAAAAATTGCCCCCTGGTATCTGTGTCCATTTTAGAGTCAAACCATGCTTTTTCTTTTTCTAATAAGATGAATGCCTTTGCCAGATAGTCGTTCTGAATTTTGGCAAAATCCCTTTCCCCCTGCAACAGCTTTGCCTGGGCGATAAAAAGAAGAGGATCAGGATGCTCTGTCTGCAATATATATTGTTCTGTGAAAGCGTCCAATGCCTTTTCCCATTCTTTCCTGGCACAATGGATTTTTCCCTTGATCTCGAACAGGTAAGCACTGCGGCATTGTTCCTTGATGAGATTTTCTACAATCTCCAGTGACTGGTCAGTATTTCCTTCCTTCAGACACAAAAAGGCTTTCCATAGACGATACATTTTGCGATTTTTTTCTCTTGTTATGGCTTCTTCTATGGCAATCCTGGCTATATGTGTTTCTCCAAGATATTCCATAAAATATGACAACTCAAAAGGATATCGGGGATTTTCTTTATCTATCTGAGTGCAAAAAGTCAAGATATTGTTTCCCTGGATCAACTTCTGGGCGATCAACATTTTTCTAAACTCTTCCTGAGTCAAATTCTTTTTGTATTGTTGCTGCTGATAGTACTCAAATAGTTTATAGGTATAAGGGTATATCTCTTTTTGTAGATCCTGCTTGATAAATTTTGTTTTGCTATCACCACCTCGAAAATACTCATAGCAAATATTACCTGCTATGGCTTCCAGATGTTTGACATAATAATGGTCTCGTTCCCAGCGGCTTTTTCCCTGTATATAACGAGTATCCAGATCGTATCTATATCTTCTTGTAAAAAAATAGTATTGGCCATGAGCTGCGGAAAGAGGATCTTGTTCTTGCAAATTTTGTATCCATTCGTGCAGATTTTTTTTCGTGCTTCTATTTGGTGATTCCTCGTTATCTTGATCCAAAAAAGTAACAAGGCTGCTCACGATTGCTTTTTTTACCGATTGATTCGGTTCTTTATAGTATTGTTCTTGGAGAATAGCACGGACAGAATTGTCCATATCCTGGGTTTCGCTGGCTATGCAGGCTGCTGTTCTTCTCACACAGTCGAATTCTGATGCAAATCCTTTGCGCAGAGGCCTTCGGATAAATTTTTCACGATTTCCATCAAATGGCATGGTTTTTAGAATGTTAAGATAGGGGAAGAAAATTTTGCCTGTCAATACGAGATAGAAGCATTGCAAATGAGGGTTGTTGTCTTTCTTTTCAAAGGGGTTAAAATCCCAAAAGGGGTTTTCTATTTTAATTTGTTTGTGGCTTCTTGCTGATAGGAAATTGCGGATGAGTTGTAAAGCAGGAAGCATCCTGTTTTTCAAGTTTTCTTTTGCATTAAAAAACTGCTTGATGATCTCATCTCTTTCGCCCAATTGTACAAGGGCGATTAATATAGCAAACCGAACAGATTCTTCCCTTTCTTTCTTTAACTGGCCCAAAAGCCTTGATTTTAGTATTTCTTTGATGCTTTGTGATGGATTTTGTTGCAAGAATTTGCTCATAGAAAGAGCAGCAACTCTTTGTATTTCAATATCCTTATACTCTAAAAGGTTCATGGGTGTATTCCAGAATTCTGGATTTTTTTCGAATCGGGCATATTTTATGTTGACATAGTCCCAGAAATGCCATTGACAATATTGGATAGATTCTTTATCGTTGCTTTTCATGATATCGAGAAAAATATTCAACGCTTTTTCTTTTTGTGTATCATCAGCATCAGGGTGAAATAAAAGAGCTTTTGCCGCACTGATTTTTATTTTTTCTGTTTGTCCCTGCATCATAAATTCTGCACAAGTCGATTGAGGGATTTCTTTCCCAAGATGATGAAAAAGAAGCGTTATAAGCTTTTCATCAGAATCACGAAGATTCCGCAAAAATTCCTCATTCCATTCCATTTTCACATCAAAGCTAGAGCCATAAAGAGCGATTTTAGATAGCATCTTTATCCGAAAATCTTCATTCTCTAGCTCTTTTTGCAAAAGGAGATAGGCTTTCTGTGTCCTCATTTCCTTTAAAGTCTGTACAATCCAGTATAAAAATAGGGTATCTTTTTCTTTTTTCAGCATAGATAAGAGCAGAGAAAAATCTTTTTGCATAATTTTTGCAATAGCCTGAGATTGCATTCCTACAATAAAATGGGTCATTTGTTTTTTTAAATCTTTTTGAGTCTCGGCTTCTTCCTTTTTTTCCAGTGCTTCCTGAATTTCCAGGATATTTTTTTTTATCTGCCCGACAGAAGAGTTCTTTTGTCTTCTTTGTTTACACTTTTCCATCTCTTGCAAAATTTTTTCTTTTTCCTGGTAATGCTGGCAAAGAATGGACTTGAGCATCTCCAAAGCATAGGGTGAAGTTGTATGGATAGTCCGATCTAAAATTTTGCCTAAATTTATCGCCTTAGGATCTTGAAATTCATAGTGAAGAAGATATTCTCTTCCCATTTTTTGAAAATCTTCTTCCCATAAAGTAAAATGGATTTTTTCTTGAGCCTGGCCTAAATAGCTAAAAAGAAAAGGCATAGAGTACATAAGATTATCAGGAGTCTGGTTTTCTAATATATCTGCGGTAAGAATATCCAAAAATGATAGAGAAAGGGGTAAAAGCTCGAAACATAGCATAGAATAGTCTAATATTTTTTCCCAGTTGTATTGCTTTTTTTGCCAGGGGGTATCAGGATATTTTTGGTTGAGCATGTAAATGCTTTGAATGCAAAAATAAGGATAAGATATTGCTCCAGGACTCCACGCTATACATCGTTCAAAATGTTGCAGTGCTTTTTCATAGTTTTTTTGGGTATAAGCAAATACGCCTAGCATTTCTTCTTTTATCAATTCAGTAGAATATATCGCCGATTCTGCTCTGTTTTCCAGGATATTTTTTTCTATATCCACTTTTCCTGTTTGCACTATATTCATATAGTCCAGATAGATCTGTATTGGATATTCCAGGTCGGGAGAAGAAGCTGCTGACAAAATTTTTTTTGCCTTTTCCATGTCTTCTATTGCTTTTTGTATATTGCTGCTATATTGGCAGGCTTTCCATTCTCCTGATTCGATTTTACCGAGAAATTCAGTATAGGAAATGCTTCGTAAAAAATACATAAAATGTGAGGCACCACGGCAAAAAAAATATCGTGCCTGGCTTTCCAGGCTGTCAGAAATTTTTTCTTCAGGGAAGACCTCGGTTGCTTTGCCATACTCGCCCAGGATAAATGCGCATTGGGCAAAAATAATATTCCTGCTTTGCTCAGGAAATCTATTCTGCAAATCCTCATAAGCTCTATAGGCATCGCCATAGCGATGTAACAAAAAGAGAAGCTCTGCCCTCTTCTCCTGAAATTTTCTAGTGCCAAATTTTTTGATTGCTTCTTCACAAAGATGCAATGCCTCAGAATGTAGACCTTTCTTCAAAGACAGGTCAATATTCATCCAATAGTTGTCTTCCACTGGATTCTTTCTCAGATGTTCTATGATTTTTTCCAGGTTGTAGTTTTCTAAAAGCTTTTCTATATCATGCGTTGTGAGAGAAACATTAGAATCCTGGCTACGATAGAAAACAACAGCATAGCAGGCTAAACATAAAATCATAAAGACAGCACAAGCCTTGCATAAAACCCTTTTGTATATTTGCATTTTCCATCGGAGCTTTGTTTTCCAATACCAGGAACCAGCTTGTGATCTCTGGCCTTCCAGGTATCTTTCTATATCTTGCGCCATTGCCTGCGCATGGGGGTATCTTTTCTTCTTATCTTTTTCAATGCTTTTAAGAATAATCGCTTCCAGCTCTTTAGAAATATCAGGTACGAATTGGGAAGGCATTTTGGGGGTATCAGAGGCAATACTATGTAGAATGGCAAAAGTCGTTTCTCCTGTGTGTATTCTTTGCTCTGTAATCATCTCATACAAAACAGCCCCCAAAGAATAAACATCGCTTTGATGGTCGCTTCTGGAGCTACAGGAGGCTTGTTCAGGAGAAACATAATGAGGTGTTCCGAGAAATTCTTCGCTCTGGGTCAAACCTTTTTTGCCAATGGTTTTGGCAATTCCAAAATCCATCAGCACAGGGATTCCATCCTTTGTAATCATAATATTCGAAGGCTTGATGTCTCTATGGACGATCTTTTGCTTGTGCAGATAAGCCAGTGTTTTAGCTATTGTAGCGATGATCCTGAGCTTTTCTCCCATAGAAACATTGTTTTCTTTGCAATACAGATCCAGAGTTTTCCCTTCAATATAAGACATGACCAGATAAGGAAAACCACTCTCTAGGCCCGCATTGTATATCTTTACAATATTAGGATGGTCTAGTCTTCCACTCATTTCTGCTTCTTGCAAAAAGCGTTTCCACTGGCTTTTATTTTCCATTAACACAGGATCCATAATCTTTAAAGCAATCTTACGATCAGGATTCTGTTGCCTGGCAAGATAAACTGCGCCCATCCCCCCTTCACCCAATTTTTCAAGGATGGTATATCTCGTGAACGTACACCCTGGAAAAAAATTGTCTTGTTCTTTCATAGCTTACTCCACTTTGCAGGGCTGGTAAGAAAGCCATTTTCTATCAGCTTGGTATTTCAGAAAAGAGAAGGTAATACTTTTTTTACCCAGGGCAGGTCTTCTCGATATGTTACGCCCGCCCATTTTTCCTGAGATTTTAAGACTCTAACGGAAAATTCTCCTGACTTGATCCCATCATCTACGACTTTAGGTATATAGAATTCGGCATTTTCCAGATTCTTTTCTTCGCTAAGAAATTGCTGAAAGCGTTTTTCGATCCAGGAAAAGATAGAAGGGTTAAAGCCCCAGAAATTCATAGAAACAGGACTATCGGGAAAAATTTCTGGCAAGAGAATATCGTGATTGAAGGCTTTATTGTCTTGTATCCTTATTTTGGTATGCTCTGTAACATCTTTCAAAAAAATATCTTCCTGTGTTTTGCAAATTCCTCTGGAAACAGGCCCATAGGGAGACAGGGTATTCTTTAAAAGAAATGCGACGAGAGCATGTTGTCTGGAATTTTCAGGCATATTTAGCAAAAATTCTGCTAAAATTCTATAGGAGCTTTCCCCATAAAAATCGTCTGCATTGATAGCAGCGAAAGGGGTATTCACTTTACTCGCTGCGCATAGTATGGCATGCCCTGTACCCCAGGGCTTTTTCCTCTGGGGAGGCAAAGAAAAACCTTGTGGCAAAGAGTCCAATTCCTGATAGCAAAACTCTACATCCACAGCAAAATTTTTTTGCCAGCGTTCTACCATAGCATGGAAATACACTTCAATATCTTTTCGGACAACCAGAATAATTTTCTGGAAACCTGCCTTGCTTGCATAGGCAACAGAGTAATCGCTAAAAATTTCTCCTTTAGGCCCTAAGCCTTCGATCTGTTTTATTCCACCATATCGGCTTCCCATGCCAGCAGCCAATATTACCAACGTCAACGGTTTCATATATTTTTCCATTATCTTGCAACAAATGAATGTGCTATGAGGTTATTGTTTGAGCAGGATCTTCCAATAATTCTGTTGTTTTCTGCTCTAAAATATTTTCTGGAACTTCTGTCTGATCTAATAAAACTGCTATTTTTTTCCGAATTTCCAACTGCTCTGATAGCAGCGAAGAATCCAGCAAAACTTTATCCATAATATATCGAATAGAGCTTTCACTTCTGTTACCAAAAATTTCTTGTATTTGAGCTACAGACATTTGCAGAAAATCTCTTGCCAAAAAAATAGCAACGGTTTTGGCTTTTGCCAGAGACTTTTTCCCATTTTTTTCTTTCAGTGTTTCCAAAGGAACCTGGTAATGCTCTGCAACACATCTTAACATACTGTCCAAGGTTGGGACTTTCGTCTGCTTTAAACAAGCCTGGATGCTTCTTTCTATTAAAGGTAAACTGATGGACTGTTTTTTTTTGGATAGAATCGCCAAAAGATGCTGGAACATCTTCTGAAATTTACCAAAAGACTTACCACAATGATCCCATAAGGCTTCTATGGCTTTTTCTTCCCCTTGAACACCATAAACACAAGATACCCTTTTACAATACTCCATTACAGCCTTTTTGGAAAGGGGTTGCATGGATACAGAAAGGCCATTGCAAACACGACTTAGTAAAAGAGGTTCAAGATTCAACAAGCGTAAAGGCAACTGGCTGCTAAAAACAATTTGATAGGACTTGGACTGCAATGCATTCATGGTAAAAACAAGCTCTTGCTGTGTTTTTATCTTATTGGACAAATATTCCAGGTCTTCTATAAACAAATACTTGCAATCTCTATAGGTGTCCCGAAAAATACTATATTCATGATGGCGCGCTGCTTTGGCAAATTTTTCATGAAACTCTTTTGCTGTCAGATAAAGAATTTCAAAGGAATCCTCATATTTTTTTTGAATTTCTTTATACACAGACCAGAGCAAATGCGTTTTGCCAGAATTTTCAGGCCCATAAAAAAACAAGGGATTGTATCGAGTGGCATTGTCTTCTAGGAGACTGGTTGCTATATCATAGGCGATTTTGTTCTCTGCCTCGATCAAAAATTCTCGCAAACAATGTTCTTTTTTATTCTTTCTTTTTTTGGTGGCTGCTTGTACCACAGGCTCATCCTTTCAGGGAACCTTGCAAATTTTTCAAAATGTCAAGAGAGCTTACCCCATCTGCTTCCCCTTGAAAATTCAAAAGGATTCTATGTCTTAAAGCAGGTGTCAGGACAAAAATGATGTCTTCCCTGGCTACATAGCTTCTCCCCTGTAAAAGAGCATATACCTTGGCTCCCAAAATAACAGATTGCAAACCGCGAGGGCTTGCACCATACTGAACATATTTTTTGACCAAGGGGATACAATCAGGATTTTGGCTATGCGTTCCTAAAATCAGACGGGCACAGGATTCCATGAGAATATCATGGATACATACCTGCCTTACAAGGGACTTCATTTCCCCAATTTCCTCTTTTTGAAATTTTTGCTCAGGTAAATGTATGGATTCTTGTGTTGTTTTATGGGCAATTTGAATAAGCTCTTGTAATCCAGGCAAGGAAACCTGGATTTTAAAGAAAAAACGGTCTAATTGTGCTTCTGGCAATGGATATGTTCCTTCCATCTCGATAGGATTTTGCGTTGCTATAACCATAAAATTTTCGGATAGATTATGGGTTCTCCCAGAAATGGTTACTTTTTTCTCCTGCATGGCCTGCAATAATGCAGACTGTGTCTTAGGCGTAGCTCTGTTGATTTCATCGGCTAAAAGCAAATCGCAGAATATAGGGCCTTCTTCGTATCGAAAACCAGGAATACCCTGTGCGTCTTTCCAAAGGACATTCGTCCCCAGGATATCGGCTGGCATTAAATCTGGTGTAAATTGGATTCTTTTATACGAAATGCCTAATACATGCCCAAGGCTTTGGGACAAAAGCGTTTTTCCCAAACCAGGTAAACCTTCTAAGAGGACATGTCCATTGGCTAAAAAAGCAATCAGAGTCTGGGTAAGTACCTGCTCCTGTCCTATCAGAATCTGGGCAATGGCTGTCTGCATCTCTTGAAATTTTTTTTGAAACCAATGTATTTTTTCTTGAAAAATATCGGGAGTCATGGAATTCATTCTGTCTGGAGAAAAGAAATGGAAGGAAACAAGAGGCCAACGGTTCGGAAAAGTTTGGGTCAGGTATGTTCCCTTCCCCAAACTAAGAAGAAAGACAGTTGCTTATGCAACAATTTTTTACTACTATGTATTCTTGCAGATTTTGGCAAACATAGCAAAGAAAATTTTTTTGCTATTTCATTTTCATATTACGACGGCGATTTCTCTGTCGTTTCAGAAGCTTTCTACCACCTTTGGTTTTCATGCGAGTACGAAAACCTGTCATTTTAGAATATTTAGCACTAGAACGTCGTACATTAACTTTCATTGTAACTCCTTTTTTTAAAAAAAAGATATAATCTATAAAATTTTTGATAGCAAGTTTTACACTATATTTTTTTGCTCAAAAATGGGATGACGATTTCTTTTATATTTTTTGCTTTCATTTCTGGAGCAGCATCTAGTAACGGTAAAGCATATTCATAAAGGGATATATGTTTTTTCAAGGCTTCTATAATGTCTGCATGGTCAAACGCCAGAGATGGTAATTGATCCAGGCTAAACCAACTTGTATTGGCAGCATCGCTGCTTGCTTTTGCTTTAGATGATGGAGAGCCTAAAATAGTCCAGTATACCATAGAGATCGTTCTACCCCTGGGATCTCTGTCTATTTTATCGAAAATTCCTAATGGCTGAAGTGACAGTCCCTTCAGAGATGTTTCTTCTTCAAGCTCTCGATGAGCAGCCTCAAGGAAGGTTTCATTCATTTCCACAAAACCACCAGGCAATGCCCAATAGCTCTGGAAAGGCGGATTTTTTCTTTGTATAAAAAGAATCTCTACCTTTTCCTTGTTCTTCCTTAAAACGGCAATATCAACGGTACTTGCAGGATTTTTATAGTTTGGCATAGTAATTTCGACTTAACAGGCAAAAAAAATTTTCTTGAATTTTAATTGCAACAGTTTAAAAAAAATCTTTGCTTATGTCAATCAAAATATAGTAAAACCTCTTTAGAAATTTTTTTTCTAAAAAAAATTTTTTTATTGACAAAGAAACTTTTTTTTGTTTTTATATTGCAATGCAATATAAAAAAAACTTTAATTTATTTTATTTTTCTTTATAATATTTTGCAATGCAAAATAAAAAAACAAAAGGAGTTATCAAATGGATTCTAAAGCTATGTTTACAGAAATGCTTTCTATGTGGAAAAAAACAATGGAGTCTTCTTTTCAAAATACAAATCTAGTTCAAGAGCAAACAGAAAAGATGGTACGTATGATGATGGAGCAAGGTGTAAATGCTCAGAATGAAGGAAAGAAATTTTTTGATGAATGTCTTGATTCTATGAAAAAAAGCCAGAAAGAATATCAGACAAATCTTCAATCACAAATGGAAAAGCTAGAAAAAATGCTCTCTGGAAAAGCCTAACAATGTAGTATAACTTTCTCCTGAGGTAATTATTATAAAAATTTTTAGAAAATTCATTTTACAACTTGACATTTTTATTTCTCTGATTATATTTAGTCTCACAAAAGAAAATAGGAAAATTTTTTATTTTCTGTATTGGTCAAAATGATCCTGTGCAAAATGAGTAGTGCTATGGAAATAGCATCTACTCCATTTTGCGGTTCTAGCATACTTTTAAAGAAGGCACTATTTATATCTTCTTTTGAAATATGTTCAACAACACTTTGACTAAATTTTTTATTTTCCTTTAAGTTTGTTATATTTTAATTTTTTTTCTCTCAGGAGAAGTTCATGAAACCCAATCTTCATCCCAAATATGATGCTGCAAACGTAGTTTGTGGTTGTGGTGAAACATTTAAAACTCGTTCTACCCAAGGAAATATTCAAGTTGAAATATGCTCTAAGTGCCATCCTTACTATACAGGAAAGCAAAAAATTCTGGATACAGCAGGAAGACTAGAAAAATTTCAGAAAAAATTCAACTGGGCAACCCAGGCTAAAAAAGCCTAAGTCTCCCATGTTTTGGATGCTCTGCTATGCAGAGCATCCTGCTATTTCCTCGCAAGTTTTTTTCCCACAAAATACTTCATAACCACAACCCATCTGCCTGTAAACTTCAAACATAGCTCTTTGCATCTTGCTGTATAATTTTAAAATTTTGTCTTGCAATAAATTGTAGCCGCAGGGTTGCGCCGAAAAGGTCATGTCTGCTCAAAAGTCTCACGCCAGCGCAATCCCTGCGTCTTTGCTCAATGCCTTTTAACTGGATCATTGAAAAAGAGTTGATTCTTGTTGCTAAAACATTTTTTTCCTGGCAAAGAAGATGCCCAGAAAAAACAAAATAGCAGAAACTGGCTCAGGGATGACTCCTGTCTGTATTGCAAGATAGTCCATGTTGCAGATATCCCAGGCACCAGAACCAATATTCCAAATTTGTAGCGAAGAAATCGCTGGATCGCCAGTATCGGCAGTTACCTTTACATGAATGTTGGGCTGCGATCTATCGGTATAGTTGGGATCTCCTGTCCATTGATATACAGTGCCATTGTTGATGGAAAAACCACTTGCAAAGTAGTCGAAATCCCCAACAGAAAAGACAAGGGTGGTTACATTGGTTGGCAAGGTAAAATTTCCATACCTTACAGGATTGGTACGATTGTCCGTCCAGAAAGATAAATATCCAGCAGGCTGAGAATACAAAACCCCGCTGAAGGAGAGTCCAGGAATAAATGTGGTATCTTCAAAATCTTCTAGGGTCATTCCTGTTGTCAGTGTACTACGATTTGTAGTACGAGAAAAATAGGTAATCGTGTACGCCTGGCTAAAATTGCAAACCAGGAATAATAAAAGTAAAATAAAAGAAAGCAATTTCATTGTGTTGTCCCTCCTTACGCAATCGTCTATTTTTTGTTCTTTACAATATAAGCTATAGCCATTCCTGCCAGAACCATCGCAACAGAGCTAGCTTCGGGTACAGGATAGGATTCGATGCCATACTTTGTACCAAGATACATTTCTACACTGAGACGATCTGTATTGTTCATTTTGCCTTCATAGATCAAGACTTCAGCAATATCGCCTACAAAGCCTGTATTATATCCATAGGGGCCTCTGTTTCCAATTACAACGAAACGATTCACAATAGAAAAATTTTGTACAGACCCACCATTGGAGCTTGCCTGGCTAACGGTACTTCCTATACCATTAACATAAAGGGCGTTGTCTGTAGGTCCGATTCCCATAACAGCCGTTTGGACGTATGCGCTGGTTGGATTGCTCTGGTGGTCTAAATAATAGTAGACACCACCAGAAGTATGATGGTAAATTCTGGGATTATTGTAAGCCAACAAAAATTCGTTGTTATAGGTAGTTCCATTTTGGGCAATGGCAAGAACAGATCCACTAGCTCCAGCACTGCGAACGACAAAAATCGTGGCTTCAGTAAAATCAAAATCCAGGCTGTTGTTACACCAAAGGGCATCGTCTCCACCAGAAAAATGAACGGCAGCGCGATTGTTGATTAAAGAAGAGCTGGTAGCAAGAACAGGTCGAGTAGATGTAACGCTGGTTGTTACATGGTTATTATTACCAGACAAGTCGTCCCACTGGCTGATATAGTCTCCGTTGTTCGCTATGATGCTGTCTGCTTTCAACCACATTTTCAGATTTGTTGTGACGGGTGTTGCCGATATGCAACAGCTCAAAGAAAGAATAAGAAAAAAGAATAAAAATTTTTGCATTTTTTTCTCCTTACAAATTTTTTTAAAATTTCTAAAGTCTATATTTTAGAAAAAAATATAGAAAAAGTAAAGAGTTTTTTCCCCTGACGCATATTTAGGAATCGGAATTCAATAAGTCCCCTATTTAGACGATTGGGGGAATTATTTCATTCTCATCGCCAAAAAATTTGCTACAAGACTGAATCCCAGGGATGATGTCCTGGGATTCCTTTTATTTTGGGGAGGTTTCTTTTTCGAGATTTTTTTGGATTTGGTGTATGAAGAGGGCGATCTCTAAATCCATTTCTTTTAGTTGGGCTTTTGTTTGAGTGTTATGAGAGAGCTTGCCTTCTAAAATTTGCCTTTGGAATTCTAACCTTGTGATAAGCCATAGGCTTGCCTTTCTCAGAGCAAGGTAGTCTTCTGGGAAATAGGGTTGCCATGTCAAAATTTTCTGGAGAAAATTTTGGTGCTGTGTTTTGTGATAGCTTTCTTTTAGAAAAAATTCCTCTTTTTGTTGGATTTTGCAGGTTTCTTGTATTTCTTCATACTGTTTTTTTAGCATTGAGAAGCAATCTGAGACTTGTTTTTCGGCATTTTCTTTATATGCAGTGGCATTATCCTTTTCTTTTTGGATAATTTGCAACAGATTTTCCATATTTTCCCTGAGAGTTTTTACGACCAGCGCAATAGAAGGGGTAGCAGAAAGAGAAGAAGGAACAGGCATTTTTTCTTTTTGTAGAAGCTCTTTGGTGTATGCCTCTATAAGAATCTTGAAGCTTTGGTGTAAGGCTTTTACAGACGATGCCAGGGAAGGGTATTTTGGCGTTAGAGGAGATTGTCCATAGTCCTCTGCACAAAGGGCAATCCCTTCTATCTCTTCCAAAAAGGGGGCTGTTTTTTGTTCCCATTGCTTCAGGGCAAAGGATTTGCTGGATTTCTGGTATTCTGTCGCTATATTTTTGAACAGGCTGTTGAACCAGAGAATGTCCTCTTCCAATTCTTTGCTTCCTAATCGTTCTGGTAAAGGAAATCCAGCCAGTATCTGGCGGGAAAGTGTACGAATCTGCTTTTCCTGCCTTTCCTGGGCTTTTTTCTGCTCTTGTTCTGTTGGACTGCTTTGCTTCAACTGCATATACAAAGGAGGCAGGGAAAGATTATATCCAAGAAGCAGGCGAAGAGCCATCATATTAGAAAATTTTTGTACATTCTGCAATAGATCCTGGCTTTGCCTTTGTATTTTTTGAGAGCGAGGAAACGCTTCCGAGCCTATCTTTTTTTGCCATTTTTCTGCAATTTCTAGCCTTTTTCTGGCAATTTCTTCTAAAAAAAGCCGTATATTTCGAGAATCTTCTTTTTTCTGCAGAAGAGATCTGCCCTTTTCTTTCAGGGAACGAACATACTCCTGAAGCTCTGCCAGAAAATTTACCCAAAAAAGCATCTCTTGTCGTATTTCCTTGCGCTTTTCATAGGGATTTTTGTAATAAAAAAGCTCTTCGGAAAAAATAGTCTTTCCCTCCCAGGCTTGCAACGAGGCTACCTGCCATGAGTATTGTCCTGCTGGCATTTTTTTATTTTTTATAGCATAATCAAAAGAAAACTTCCCTTGATGAAGTTGTTTATATTGTCTGCTCTCAGGGACTTCTTCCTTTTCATAGACAAGCACTGCCACAAGATTGGCGAGCTCAGGCAAATCGCTTTTGCCCTGCAATGTCCATTTTTCAGTGCTCTGCGCTTCAAACCAGACCTGTATGCTTTGGGAAAATCCAAAAACCTGCACAAGCAAAAAAAGTACTATAAAAAAAGGATACAAGGGACTTCCTTTCATATAACATTTACAAAGGGCATATTTTAAGGATGGAGAATAGCCTAAAAAAATACGGATGAACACGGATAGTAAATCTTTTTCCTAACACAGATGGGCGTAACTGGTATTGCGCTCAAGCAGAGACTTCAGTGTAACCAATATTTTTCACCACGAAGGACGCGAAGAACACGAAGGAAAAAAGGGAAATAATATTTTTTGTATTTTTTTTCGTGTTCTTCGTGTTCTTTCCTTCGTGTTCTTCGTGTTATAAGCCTTAGTAGGTATCGGGCCAAAATGATGTAGGGTTCGATTGACAATTTAATCATCATAATCAATTCGTTATCTTTATCATTATCGTTATCTTTATCAAGAGAAACACAAATAAATGCTGTTATTTCGATAAAGATAACGATAAAGATAAAGATAACGATAAAGATAACGATAAAGATAACGATAAAGAATCATACAAAATTTATCAAACGAACTTTTATCTGAATCTATAGGCTTCTATCGATTTTTGGGCCGATGCCGCCTTAGTATTAAAGACATTCTTAACACAGCCCAACAACGGTTACGCCCAACACGGATAAACCGTAACCAACCAACTTATATGAATATATCGTCTGGGCTAGATGCATCCAGACTTCTTCGATTTGAGAGGACTCAAAGCATTTTTTTATAAAATAGGCAAGCCAATTGCGGATGACTTCCTGAAAAAGCTTTCTATAAGGCAAAAGATGCTTATTGTTTCTGTCATGAGAATAATCCATGAAAATCCCTCCATGCATTTATTGCACTATACAATATCCTTTATGTGGTGGAACAGAAAAATAAGGAAAAACCATTTTTACAACAGATTTTGGAGAAGGGATTGTTGTTATCAGAGGAGCTCCAGCCAGTGTCAAACTAATGAATAAATAAATTATAACTTTTTATAGAAATTTATTCTGTTTTCCGACATCAAGGAAGAAGTATCCTGACTTTTGTAATTCTTTTTCCACGCATGCTTTCTACAATTAGAATGATATTTCCTATTTCAATTTTTTCTCCAGGCTGAGGGATCTTGCCAAGAGAATCCAGAATCAATCCACCAAGGCTATTAAAATTATGGGAGGGAAAGGAAAGATGAAGGGCTTCATTGACATCTTCTATGCTCGTTTTTGCCTCGACCAGAATGTTCTTTTCATTTATGATCTGGAGATTGCTTTCTACAACATCTGTTTCGTCCAGGATGTCTCCAACGATTTCTTCCAGAATATCTTCTAATGTCACAAGCCCTACTGTTCCACCATATTCATCTACCACAATTGCCATATGGACTCTTTCTTTTTGCATGTCTCTAAGCAATGAGTCCAATTTTTTTGAGCTAGGGATGATATAAGATGGGCGGATAATATCGCGAAGAGAAGTTTCTTTATATCCATTTTTTTTGCATTCTCGTATTTTCGCAATCAGATCTTTAGAATTAGTAATGCCAATGATATGGTCTATATTTTCTTCGTATACAGGCAATCTTGAATAGTGTGTCGAGAGTATGACTTTCAGTGCTTCATCAAGGCAAAGGTTTGCATTGATAGCTTTCATATAAGTTCTGGGCTGCATGATATCTTTGGCTGTCTTGTCGCCAAATTCAAAGATGCTATGGATCATTTCTTTTTCTTGTTTTTGAATGGTGCCTTCTTCAGCACCCATTGCTACAAGCATTTTGATTTCTTCTTCTGTGACCAGAACCCTGTCTTTCTTGATTTTTCCTCCTAAAAATCGAATCAGATAATTGCTAAACATTGTGAATATACTGCTCAAAGGGAAAAACAGATAGATAAAAAAGAATAAGGGTTTTGCCAGAAAGAGCGAAATTTTATCACAATTTTCCGCAGCAATAGCTTTAGGGGTGACCTCTGCAAAAATGAGTATGAATAAAGTCATTGTCGCTGTTGCTATCCCTACCCCTGCAATGCCAAAAAATTGTATGGCTAAGGATGTCCCTACGGCTGTTGCTGTGATATTGACTATATTGTTTCCGATCAATATGGTAGAAATCAGGCGATTGGGACAAGAGAGGAGAGATTGCAAAATTTTTGCATTTTTGTTTCCCTCTTCCGCCATAGTTCTGATACGAAGTTTATTCGCTGAAAAGATGGCGATTTCGCTACCTGAAAAAAATGCGGAAAAAAACATGCAAAAAAGCATTATAATGAGTTGTAATTCAATAGACATAATAACCTCATTTTTTTAAAGAATTATCCACGAAAAAACACGAAAGGCACGAAAAGGAATGTTCGTGTTTTTCGTGTTTTTCGTGGACAAAAACTTGATCCGTCTTTTTCTCTCTCTGCGGTGAATTATTTTCTTAGGTTAACACCAATGAGGTCTAGGTTTAGGTTGAAGAAATGGTTTCCACGTTTTTTAAAAAGGGTCAGATACTTTCTCAAATTATTTTTTAAAAAACACTTAAGAAAGTGTCTGACCATTTTTTTTACAACATTCGGAAAAGTTTTCGCAGAACCCATTCTGCTGTGAACAGGCCTATGATAAGAAGCAGGATGCCTTCATTATCCCAATAAGGATATTCTCTTTCGCTTTCCTGGATGGTTTCTTTTTTAGGCTGAAGCTTTTTTAGGGATGCTTCTAGTTCATAGACTTTCAGATATTCTCCCTTAGTTTTGCTGGCCAGCCTTTTCAGATCTTCTTCGTTGAGTTCTGTATTTCCTGCTTCTGCTGTCGGTGGAACTACATTGAAAAAAATCTCCAATTCTTTTCCCTCTGGGGGAGTAAATTTTACTTTGTAAGTACCTATTTGAGTAGCGATAATAGAGCTTTGGTATGTTCCAGGGTCGTTGTCCGCAGAAGGAAGCTTTTTGCTTTTCTCTTCTTTGTTGGGTTCCATGTAAACCACTTCCATCTCTTTAGGTCTATCTCCTGATTTCAGAGGATCTCGCAGCCTTAAGGTAATCTCGACTTTCTCTCCAATCGAATACTCTGTGTTGTCTACTCTGAGATAGTATTGGCGGTTGGAAGTAACGAGTTTTCCCATGGCCACATGTCGGATTACCTGCCCCCAGAAGCGATAGAAATATCGGTCGCCATACAGATAACGCCATCTCCAGCTATCGTCCAGTGCTGTAAAGAAAGTCCTTCCCTTGCCATAGATTTGCGTAGCCATAAGGGGTTTTCCTGTAAGTTGGTTTGTTGCCAGAACCGTAGCGGCAGGTTTTCCTTTGCTTATAGGAAATGCCCAGTAAAAGCCAGGAAGTCCAGTTCTCTCGTTTTCCCACAACTGAACATTGTCCTCAACATTAGGGATAAGCCTCATAATCGAATGGTATTTGCCTTCTGCGGTAAGGCGGATTCTTTGCAGCGCATTGTTCTCGATTTCTTTTCTCTCTTCCAGTTGTATGGGTAGAAGAGGGAAAAGAGGAGTGTCCATATATTCAGCAGGATTAGAGTGTGTTCCTGCGATAAAAGCGACTCCGCCTCCTTCTTTCACGAAATCCACAAGATGGGTCATAAATTCTTTGCCCAATTGAGAAGGAGAGACATCACCTAAAAGAATACAGTGGATATCTTCCAATTCTTTTTTGATGGGAACTCCAGAAATAGAGGGTGAAAGCTTGCTTTTTTCCTGAGGAAAGTCTCTGTCTGCGGAAAAAAGCCATGTATTAGAGAGAACCGTCTGGTCGCGAACCAAAGCATTTTTCAGATAGCGGTATTCCCATCGGGGAAGATTTTCCAGGTACAAAACCCGTAGCTTTTGTTGGATAATCTTGATGTTGTGCTGTTTTGCATTGTTCTCTATCGTGAATTCCCCAGGCTGCTCTGGTATCATGACGGTGATGTTATAATCGTCTGGTACGGTAAAGGCATGATACAAGGAAGCTTTCTGTAAGCTTTCATGCTCTATCTTTACCATCTTTTCTGCAATCACACTATCTCCCCATTTGATATAAACAGGGATAGACTGTCCCTGGTATCCCGTATGGCGGATTTCTAAATCAAAGCGAACGTTGTCATCCAGAAGAGCGATTTCTGGTGCTTCCAGAGTAGCAAGGGCAATATCTCGTTTCTTTTCCAGGCTTCCCATGCCCACTGTATAAATCGGGATTTCTCTTTCTTTTGAGTATGTAATGGCCTGTTCCAATGCCTGCTCTTTTTCGGATGGATTGGTGTGGGTGTTATGCTGTCCATCGCTTAAAATATAGATGGCACTGATCGTCCTGCCATGAAAAGAGGATATGAGACCAGTAAGGTTGTTGTATATATTGGTTCTCTGCCCATCTGCATCTATTTCTTCGAGCGAAGGGACTGAAGTAAAGTCCCCTGAAAATTTGCACCATTTTACTTCGCATTCTTTTTCTAGCTCTTTGATTCTCTGGGAAGAGGAAAGAATTTTCTTCGCTATATCCAGTCTATTGATTTCCGAAAGGAATCTGTCTTTTTCCGATGGGAAAAAAGCAGAAAGCTCTTTTGTTTCTGTGTCATTGTACTGGTCTTTGTTTTTCATAGACAAAGAAGAGTCTACCATAAAGACCAGATGGGATTTCCTCGTTTTCGATGTCTCTTCATGCCATACAGGCTCGCAGAGAATAGCAAGAAAAGCGAGAAGAATCCCTGCACGTAATAAACCTAAAGAAGATTTTACAAGCAAAGAAGAAGTGGCAGTTTCTCTTTTATAGCAAAAATATACCCACACCAGAAGGAACATTGCTATCATCGCAATAGCCCAGGCGGGGAATGCTGTCTTCCATTCTAAAGTATGCTTTGTTTCTGTTTGAGCCAAAATCCAAAGTAACATAGTTTCCTCGCAAAGTTAGTTGAACTTTCCAAACATCATGGCAAAGAAGGTTTCGGCTAAGGTTAGTAAGCCTAAAAGAACCAAAATTTGTCGCCAGTATTCTACATCTTTTTTTCCTGACTCGGATTTGCTTTTTGTTTCTATATTTTTTTCATATTTCAGATCGCTATCCTTGAAATAGCTCAAAAGCTCTTCCTTGCTCATGTAGTTTATATCCCCTTCTTCAGGTGCTACATTTATGGAAAAATATTCTTTTGTTCTTATATTCTGTTTTTCTTCCTGAATCTGCGGAGGCACGGCCATATCCAGGGTGTATACTCCTGAACTATAGGTATCTTTATAAAAGATTTTATGATAGCCTCCTTTGTCCAGGGATTGTATTTCCAGCTTTATGGATTCTCCTTTGGGAAGAACCATTTGGGCATTCTGTATGAAAAAATCATAAGATTTAGCGATAGGATGTCTTATCGCAAGATTATTTTCTTCTGGCCTGGAAACGAGGTATTGGAGGAACTCATGCATCAAAACAACAAATACATGCCCGAACTGGTCTGTATGGAAGTTGTTCCACTCCCGATCCAATGTACTCGTGAACAAGATTAGCTTCCCTCTTCCGAATTTTCGCTCTACCAGAGCAGGGTATGCCCCAGGGCTGTTGTACTTTGCCAGAATACGGACAGAATCGTCTTTGGGATCTATTTTTACAGGAAAGAACTTAAAGGTAAAACATTGCTTCAAATCTTCCATGAGACGGCGATTTTCATAAAAGAATTTCCATGCTCTGTGGTTCTGGATTTCATCCAGAGAAAAAAGCGTTTTTTCTTTTTCCAAAGTATTGCCAATAGGAGAAGAGGCAATTTCGCCAGGAAGGATTTCTTTTCCTGGTTTATAAAGCTCCAGGTTATAGTATTCATGAGGAACTTTGCCACCAAGGCTGATAAAGACTCCACCTCCTTTATTCAGGAAGGTTTCCAGTTCTAAAAAACGATTGTCATTATCGAAGCTTTGGAGATTGGCAAGAAACACAACATCGAAATCCTTGAAACGCACAGTGGGAGAAAGATCGCCAATATTGATTTTATTAGCTTTGATCAGTCCTTGAGGAGAATAGCCCAGGGCAGCCATCAGATAATCGCTTTCGCTTTCAAAAGCTTCGTCCTTTGGTTCTCCGTCTATAACCAAAACCTTAATATCAGGCACAACATCAAAGCTGATGTGCCTTTTGTTGTCCGTAGCAAGCTCATCAGGGTCTAGCTCTATGGTGACATAATGGCTTCCCTGGTTCACAAAACTAGGAAGAAAAGATACTTCCGCTTCCTGTTGAGCGGAAAGCGAGACATACTCTGTTTTTTGCTTTTGCCCATTCACATAAAGATGAACCCCTACGTCGTTATAGCTTTTGCTTCCGTAGTTGCGGATCGTTGCAATAAAACGAGATCTTTCGCCCAAGCTCACAACTCCATCAGACTGGATCTTCACGATTCCTAAATTCTGAGCATTCGGAACGCTGCTATCCAGAAGTTGGAAAGAGTTTACCTGCGAGCGAATGGCCTTTATGGTTTCCACAAAAGAGCTTTTCTGGCAGGCATTCTGCCATACATTTTTCTGAAAATCGCTCAGGATATAGATATGCTTGTTCTGGTATTCTTTCTGTTCTGCCATGGATTTGAGCATATCTATTGCTGCTTCTATGTCTGTCCCCATTTCCGAAAGCTCGATTTCTTCTATCTGTTGTAAGATTTCATAGCGTTTTTTGTCAGAAGAAAGAGGAACAAAAGATAAAACCTGTTGAGATAGGTCATTCATCACTATCAGGCTTATCGTATCGTTTCTGTTGGCTTTTTCTATGATGGCACGCGCCTGCTTTTTAGCATTTTCAAAGGGAGAAAAATTGGATGTCCTGACTCCCATGCTATAAGAATTATCCAGAATGAGAAGAAAACTTTCCTTGATTTGCGTAGTGCTTAGAAGAGGCATCTCTCTTGCTATAGGCCTTGCAAAAATAAGAACTAACAGAAAAATCACCAGAATACGAAGTAAGAGCAAAAGCAGGTTTTCCAATAGAAGAGAAGTTTTTGTATGCTTATAGGCAGCAAGCAAAAATTTCATTGCCGCCCAATGAATTCTCTGGTAACGCCTTCTGAAAATGAGGTGGATGATGATGGGAATTGCACAGGCTAAAAAGCCATAGAGCAATCCAGGGTGTATAAAATTCCAATTCATCGCCTTTATCCTTTATATCCTCGCAGTTCTGGTTCTGTTCGCCAGGTAAGCACTCAGTGCTACATCGAGTGGCTGGTCTGTGGTAAATTGCACATAATCAATACGGTTCGCTATACAGCCGCTTTTCAGTTCCAGCAAAAAACGATGTATTTCTTCCAGATACGCCTTACGCAAGGCCCTCGGATTAGCAAGAATCTTCATATCTTTTTCTTCCAGCCCTTCAAACATGGTAATTCTCTGAAGAGGGAAATGCACCTCATGAGGGTCTAGTATATGAAAGAGAATGACATCGTGTTTTCTATGCCGAAAATGGCGCAGACCACTCAAAATTTTTTCCACATCATCAAAAAAATCTGACAGGATGACCACAAGACCGCGCTTGCGCAAACGAGAGCAAGCATCGTGCAAAACGTTTCCCATATCCGTTTTTTCTTCAGGCTTAACGATGGAAAGAGAGTGGGCAATGTCTTTGAGATAAGCAGGATTGGAAGACGCGGGCAAAATCTTTTTCACTTCTCTGTCAAAGAGACAAAGGCCAGCAGCGTCTTGCTGCTCTAAAATCAAATAGCTCAAAGCAGCTACGATATACGAACCATATTCATACTTAGAAACTTCTCCAGAGGAGTATTGCATAGAAGCACTTGTATCCAATACAAAATAAGAAACCAGATTGGTTTCCTCTTCATATTGTTTGATATAGTATCGGTCGGATTTTCCGTATACTTTCCAGTCTACATGACGAATGTCATCGCCTGGTACATATTCCCTGTGTTGGGCAAACTCTACGGAAAAACCATGATAAGGACTTTTGTGCAATCCTGATATATAGCCTTCGACAATCAATCTTGCCTTGAGTTCCAGGCTGCTTATTTTGTTCAGTACCCTGGGATCAAGATACTTCTGATAGTCTTCCATAGATGCCCCGTTTTATTTTAAAACCTTTGCTATTCTGCTGTCTTGAAAAATTTCACTTTCTTTGTCAGGGATCAGATCAATCAATTGGTCGATGATTTTATCGGGAGTGATTCCTTCTGCTGCTGCAGAATAGTTTGTTATGATCCTATGTCTGAGGACAGGATGTACCACGGCCCTTATGTCTTGTGTCGTTGCCATGTATCTTCCGTATAATATGGCTCTTGCTTTGGCTCCCAGAATCATATATTGGCTTGCTCTTGGCCCTGCACCCCAGGAAACCCATTTTTTGATGAATTCTGGTGCTTTAGGGTCTGTCACCCTGGTCAGGCGAGAAAAAGAGATGGCATAGTTCATCGCATGATCGCTTATAGGAACCTGACGCACGATTTTCTGGAGGTTCATAATATCCTCAGCCCCCAGTACCTTATCTACCTTTGCCTGGTAGCTTGCTGTAGTCAGTTCCATGATTTTCGTTTCTTCTTCTTCTGTAGGATAGTCAACAAGAATATCGAACATAAAGCGATCCAACTGGGCTTCTGGCAAAGGATATGTTCCTTCCTGTTCGATGGGGTTCTGTGTTGCAAGCACGAAAAAAGGCTCTGGCAGGATATGTTTTTTCCCTCCTGCTGTTACCTGATGTTCTTGCATGGCTTCCAATAAAGCAGCCTGGGTTTTGGGCGGTGTTCGGTTGATTTCATCGGCCAGAACGACGTTGGAAAAAATAGGCCCCTGAAGAAATCGAAAAGCGCGATTTCCTGTTGCTTTATCTTCCTGGATAACTTCTGTTCCTGTAATGTCTGCTGGCATAAGGTCAGGCGTGAATTGAATGCGGGAAAATGTGAGGGAAAGAGCCTGCGCCAGAGTGGAAATCAACATGGTCTTTGCCAGCCCAGGAACACCGATCAACAAACAATGACCTCTTGCAAAAACGCTTGTCAAAACCTCGTCTACAACTTTTTCCTGCCCCACTATGATCTTCTGGATTTCCTTTTTCAAAAGAGTGTACGCATCTTTCAACTTAACAACCGCTTCCATCTCTTCTTGAGATAGCTGCTTTTCTTCAAACATTTTGATTTCTCCATATTGAACCGAAATTTTCATAAAAATAAAATTTCTATTTTTTAAAATTATATAAATACTTTAAAATAATTTTTATTTATTCTCTATCTGGAATTTGCATTGTAAGACAGGCAAGCATACATGTCAAGAAAATTCAGAAATATTAACTTGACAATGTTAAAGGGCATTGACCAAAGACGCAGGGATTGCGCTAGCGTCAGACTTTTGAGCAGACATGACTTTTTCGGCGCAACCCTGCGGCTACAATCTATTGCAAGACAAAATTTTAAAACTTAACCCCAATGAGGTTTCAGGTTTAGTCAATTACGAGTAAAATCTTGTGCAAAAGTGTAAAGATTTTTCACCGCAGAGACGCGGAGAACGCAGAGATGAATAAAAAATATAAAAATTTTTCTCTGCGATCTCTGCGCCTCTGCGGTAAATTTTTTTCTTTTTGATTACGGTTTATCCGTGTTAGGTTTTATCATAAAGTCATGTAATGTCAAAAACTTTTATCGCTCGACCTACCCAGTCGCTACATGACAAAGAGGTCTTTGCTTAAGCATAATTATAATTTTTGGATTTTTTCGAGCAGGCTTTTGCTGGATTTTCCTTCTTCTTCCAGCGTAGCCAACAACGCTTCCAAAGGTACAAGATTGGTCTTTTTGGCAAAGTAGAAGACGCTCAGAATAGAGGCATCCCTGGCATGTCCTTCCCTGAAATCATATTGGATTACCTGGGCTTTTGTGATGGGAACCTGGAGGCTGGAATCTATGTAGAGTGTTCCCTGTTTCATGGATTCAATGCGCTTTTTGCTGTATTCCAGGCCATCCTGGGAGGTAACTATGGCTATATCGGGGACATTGATGCCGTGAAAGTAGATTTCCTGGGGCGAAAGGTTGATTTCCGCGCTGGAAAATCCTACCCCTACTGTAACAGGATAGCTTCCTTTTTGCGTCACAAAAAGACGGGAGCGAATCGCCGCTTTGCTCAAAAGACCAGCAGCCAGTTGTACTCCCTCACCCGCAGAGCCACTTAAAACAATCGAAAGAGGCTTGTCCAGAGTACTCTGAAAATCTTTGGATATTTTGGGCAGGGCATCGAAGAGATTCTCTGTCTTTTTGCTATGGTCTTCGGGAAAGGGCGGTCTTGTGTTGACCCATTCTCGAAGCTCTTTGCCGCAAGTCGCTACAATGTCTGTAAACTTGCGTTTGGGATTGAGCTTGAGACCATAGCTAGGGCAGATTTCCATGACTTCTACGAGCGAGAAACCTGTTGTCCTGAAGGCTTTTTCCAGGCTTTCTGAAATATCTCCTATGCCGATGATTCTTGCAACATAGGATGCTCCTGCATCGTGAGCCATAGCACAAATGTCATAGCTGTTCCAGGGATTTCCGTCATACGAGGTCGTTGTGGCAAAGCCAGTAGGAGTCAGACCGCTGGTTTGTCCGCCTGTCATTCCATATAAGAAGTTGTTGTGGATAATCACTGTCATATTCAGATTGAGGCGGGCGGCTTCCATGATATGCTGTAAGCCAATCGTAGAGCCTCCATCGCCGATGAAAACCAGCACTTTTTTGGATTTGTCGGGAAGTCCCATGACAATGCCAGCACCCAAAGCAGGAGAACGGCCATGTAGACCATGCACTGTATGGGTATTGAGGCTTTTGTCTATGATGCCATGACAACCAATATCAGTTACTGCAACCACTTGCAGTGCATCCAACTGCATATTTTCCAGGGCTTTTTCTGTGCTTTTGGCGATCAAACTATGCCCACAACCTTTGCAAAAGGGAAGTACATCGCTATTGAGTATATGGTTCATGATTGTATTGCCTCCTGAATTTGTTGCGGAGTTATCATCTTTCCTAAACCACCCACGAATTTATGGTTTTGGGGTTTTCTCAAACCATAGATCATATCACTGAACTGGTTATTGATATTTTCTTCCGCTACCACTATCTTGCCGTATTTTTCCATGATTTCTAAGTAGACAGAGGGTGTAGGCAGCAATGTCTTGGGTATTAGCAAGGATACAGGCGTGCCTTTTTTATCAAGCTCTTTTTGGGCATCTTTTGCAGCGTCTGCTGTGATTCCAAAAGATACAATAAGGCTTTTGGCATCCTGCCTGGGCAAATATTCATAGATAGTGTAGTCAGGCAAAATAGCCCGAACTTTTTCTTCCAGTCTTCTTGTGTTTGCCATGGATTCTTCATCGGTGTTTTGCAGGATCCCTTTTGGGTTGTGCGTTGAAGCCGTAATTCGTACCTGATGCCTGGATTGGCTCACAGGCAAAAATTCAGGCACAAGATTTACTGGCTTATAAGGCACATAAGGCTCTTCGCTTTCGTAGTATTTTGTGCTGACAGGATGAACCTCTGGTAGTCTCGAAAGATCGAAGCTCTTTTGCGTCATGACTTCTTCTTTGGAAGTAAGCAGCACAACAGGTGTGCGAAACTTTACTGCTATTTCTACTGCTTTAGCGGAAAGTGTCCAGCAATCTTCCATAGAACAAGTGCATAAAACGGGCACAGGATGTCCACCAGAAATCATTCCTCTCAGAAGGCTCAAGTCTCCTTGTGCCCCACAGGTTGCTGTCCCCGTTGCAGGGCCAAGACGTTGTACCAGAATAATCACCATAGGCAGTTCCATCATATAAGCCATGTTGATGGATTCGATCATCAAGGCAAATCCAGGAAAGGAAGTAGCCGTAATAGGAAGCCTGCCGCTGACTGCCATACCTGACATCCACTGCAAGGTAGTGATTTCATCAGGCGCAGGAAGCATCACAGGCATTCTTTGTCCTGCATATTGATACAATAGATTAGCAGGAGTGATAGGATATCCGATGAAGGCATCGGCCCCTGCTCGTGCCATAGCTTCTATGATGATGCGAGAGCCATCAAGAAGCAACAGATTACTTGCATCTTGCATAAACAACTCCCTTCTCGATAAGTTGAACGATTTGTTCTTCAGAATAATGCAGTTCTTCTTGTAAAATTTGACAAGTATGCTCTCCATAATGGGGTGGTGGAGAGAGTTCTTCTAAGGAAAGACTATCGGATGTTTTAAACGCTACGGAACGCACTCCCTGAATTTGCATCCCATCTTCATATTGCCCCTGCAATATCATAGGCTGGGTTTCTTCCTTTTCGAAAACTTCCTGCATATTCAAGACTCCGCCAGCAGGAATTTTCTTTTCCGCCAGCCTTTGGAGTATATCTTCTCTTGTATAAAGACAAAGGCGTTCCTGGATGCGCTGGTTGAGTTCCCTTTTATGGATTACGCGGTAGTAATTTTTAGAGAATCTGGGATCTTTTGCTAGCTCTGGCATTTCCAAAAGTTCCATCAGCTCCTGGAATTGCTTTTCTGTGCCTACAGCCAGAACGATTTCTTTATTATCCAGGGTTTTAAAGATAGTCCCATAAGGAACAATATTCGGATGATCTGAGCCAATGCGCTCTGGGATGGCCTTGCCTACGAGCCAGTTCGTCGCCTGGTTGACCAGAGAAGACACGCCTGATTGGAAAAGAGAGGCAGCAATGAATTGGCCTCGCCCTGTTTTTTCCCTATGCAGAAGTGCCAGAAGAATGGCTTCTTTAATATGGTGGGCTGTGAGCACATCCATCAGGGCAACAGGCATTTTTACAGGAGGCCCACCAGGCTCTCCATTCATATAGGTAAAGCCACTTTCCGCCTGAACAATAGCGTCAAATCCTGCTCTTGGATTTTCCAGGCCATAGCCTGTAATATGAGCATAGATGATATTTTCTTTGTATTGTTTTAAAGTGTCGTAGTCTACCTTCAATTTTTCGGCATCGCCTGGTTTGTAGCTAACCAAAATAATATCCGACGTTTTTGTAAGCTCATGGATGATGTTCAATCCTTCTTCATGCGTTAAATCTAATGCCAAAGAAGTCTTTCCCCAGTTTACGCAAGAAAAATATCCAGAAATGTCTGTGGATTCTGATTCTTTGGGTAGCTTCCATTTGCGAGTGACATCGCCTTCTGTGCTGACGTTTTCTACTTTGATGACTCTGGCACCAAGCTCTGCCAGAAATGTACCAATGCTTGGCCCTGCCAAAACATTCGCCAGCTCGATCACTTTTAACCCTGCTAAAGGAGATTGCATAGCGATTATTCCTTTTTACGCTTTGAAATAAAATATCCAATGAATAGGGAAATTATGGCAATGATGATGGCTCCGTAGGTTTTATCGAGGTGGAACCAGCCTTTGCTGCTTGCCAGCATACAGAGGAATACTGTGATTGTACCGCCGATGAAGGCCAGCTTCACGCCTATTTCTGTAAGCCAGTTGCGAGAATAGATTCCAATGAGGATCACAATCGCGCCTATGGCTCTTATGGCATAGCTGATATAAGCAGAATCCAGGATTCCTTTTTGCAGGAAATAGGCCAGAGGAACGCTGATTAAGCTGACAAGGACAACCAGCTTCCTGGCTGTCTGGATGATCTTTTTTTCATCAGCCTGGGGATTGATAAAGCCATGATAGATGTCTTTTGTAGCGATAGTAACAACGGCGAAATTCACAGGGCCTACAGTAGAAAGAATAGCAGCCAGAATTCCTGCCAATGCAAGTCCACCAAAGACAGGGTGAATGAATTCTGGATTGGTAAGCAAAGTGGTTAAGGCAAGCTTGGGGTTGGTGTTTGCAGGAACGAACAGGCCTGTTGCTGCAATCAATCCCAGAGTGGCTGTCATAATGCCAAAGGGTGCAATGATGATGCTGGACAAAATAGAGGCTTTTTGTGCTGTGCGGACATCTTTTGCTGCAAAGATGGGCTGGATGCTTGCCTGCGCAGCCATTCCGCCTAGTATTCCTCCGACGAATAAAGACAGGGCAGCATTAAAATCTACATTGAATGGGTTATAGATGCACCCTGTCGCTCCTTTTTGGTGCAAAAGAGATTGTAGTCCGCTAAAGCCTCCGACATGAGAGAGGCCAACGAACATGGCAATTCCAATGCCTACAAATTTGACAATCGTGTGCATGATAGAAGCCACAGCCAGGGCATGCATTCCACCAATATAGGTATAGATGGTGATCACGCCAGCAGCTATGATCGTGGATGTAAGCCAGTCCAATTTAAAGAGCGCGCTCATTACGCTTGTGGCGGTTTGCAGTTGTACATAAGCCAGAATGATATAAGCGACCATGAATGCAATAGCAGAGACTTTCTTTGCTTCTCTTCCTACAAGGATTTCTATCATCTCGCTTACAGTATGGACATTATTTTTGCGATAGTATTTCGCAACCGTATATCCAATGATAATCATCCCAAGTGCTGTGGAAATATTATACAAAATGGGTTCATAAGATAGCTTGTTGAAGGCCCTTTCGCTGACTCCGATTGTACTCATCCCTCCCAGCCATTCTGCTGCAACGACAACAGAACAAAACAAAAGTCCTAAATTCCTTCCTGCTACAAGATAATCCGCAGCAGACCGTGATGCCAGTTTCTTGGTAAAGAAGGAAACGATGATTACAGTGATAAAATACAGAACAACAATCAAAAAATAAACATTACTAAATAAATCCATAATAAATTTTTCCTAAAGTTACATAATCCGACTGTGCGCTAGTTTTAACAGAATCTGTGGTATGTATAGTCTATAAAAAAAATAAGGCTGAATACCGCCTGCTGGAGCAGATGCTATTATTATAGCACTGCTCATCTGGCACAGGAAAAATTTGCTAAGAGCAGGCTTTGTTATTTATAGGCATTGTATAAATTAAGACTGTGACCACAGAAAAAGTTAGAATAGGCGACTGTGAACAATGCGGGAATTATAAATCAAAGGGATTTTTAGTGCAAACAAAATTATACTGATAACTGCATATTCTTCGTTTTTATGCTCTAAAGGCTGCATTCCTGAGTGCTTCTTCAACAGGGGTTCTGGTGTCCAGGAAATAGTAATCTGCCATACATTCCATAGCTCCAGATCTCATACAATGGAGATAATTCAAGATTTCTTTTGTATAGGCATCCTTGATCTCTTTTATGTCAACAATCATCTTTTCTTTGCTTTCCAATTCCTGAAGTTCTAAGATCCCTTCTAAAGGAAGATGGATTTCTGCCCGATCCAGAATATGGTACAAGAGAACTTCAAAACCATTATGACAAAGATGGTGGATTCCTTTTAGGATGGAAGATGGCTCATCCAGAAAATCCGAAATTATCACGACCATACTGCGACTCTGGATTCTTTGGGCTGCCTGATGCAAAGAAGCTTCTATGTTACTTTTCCCAGAAGGCCGAATGCTTTCCATCTCTAAAAGAAGTGGCTGTAGTCCATCCAGCGTACCAACGGGTTCAAAAATTTTTTTCAGCCTGCTGTCAAAAGTCATCATACCCGCAAGATCCCCCTGGTGAATCAAAAGGTACATCAGTCCTGCCGCTAAAAAAAAAGCATAATCCATTTTATTACAAGGGCCTTCCTCTTGGAAGAGAAGGCTTTCTGATGTATCTAAAAGAATGTATGCTTTCACATTGGTTTCTTCCTGAAACTTCCGAATGACATATCGATCGCTCCTTGCATAAACAGCCCAGTCTATCAGGGAAGGAGGATCACCAGGCATATATTCCCGATATTCTGCAAATTCTACAGAGGCACCATGCATCGGAGATTTATGCAATCCTTGGCGAAGGCCCACAACAGGTTTTTTTACAACAAACTTCATATTGCGTAAACGCTCTGCCATGCCTGCAGGAAGATATTTGTAATTTACCATAATAATTTTTTTCTGTTTTAGTCAAAATGTTGTTGAACATATTTCAAGAGAAGATATAAATAGTG
>CALKWO010000252.1 GCA_938003875.1 uncultured bacterium | reverse complement strand
TTTAATAACATAAGGAAAAATTTATGAGTGCTAAAGATAGCAGTGGCATTCATTGTGAACGATGTGGTTTTGTTTCTCTTAAAGAGTTTCAGTCTTGTCCTCAGCGAGAAACGAATAGTTGTCCTTACATTCTGCAAGGACAACCTTCTTTTGTTGGTTGTGGTGTGGGAATCATCTGTTTTAGCATGGGCATCATATTCATTTTTGGCATGGGCATATTGCCCTTCAGTATGTACAGAGAAATCCCAGTAACTGCATTTGGATTGATCACAGGAGTTCTTCTGCTCACTTTCGCTTTCAGTATAGCTAATTTTTTTGTGGCCTTTGGTCTGGGATGTATGGGAATACGGAGATGGCTGTTTTGCAAGAAAGACGGATCGAGTTATGTGGAACTTTTCAACATCTTTGGTTTCCCCCTGGCTTACCGCCTGATTAAACTCAAAGAGACAGTAGTATATTCCATGGATTTGCCACCTTTGCCTTTCAGTCTGGCAGGGTTTCTCAAAGAAGAAAATATCTGGCAGCAGGAAACTCAAAAGATGGATAACTCGCTTTCTCTGTCTCCAAAGCTACATCGCTTCCAGGAAATGAATCGACGTCTTGATTCTAGCATTGCTAATGCTCTTCTAGGAGCGATCCTGACTCTCACTGCCCATTCTTGCATAGTGATTCGTAAGGTTATAGAAGAACATTTTTCTTCCTGGTATACAGCTCCCATTCCCCCCAGAGAAACTTATTATTTGTTCCCAGGGGAAGGCGATGCGAGTGGTCTTGGAATGCTAGAAGAAGACATGATGAAGAAAATTCATAACTGGCATACCCGCCAGTGGAAAGTTCAAGACATGGTAGCACCTACCGTGGAAGACTGGATCAAGACATTCGAAGATAGCGACGGTGATTTTTCTTCTTTCCAGATCCGAAAACTTCTGATCGCGGAGGGAGAAGCACGCCAGGTCATAAATAAAAAAGCAGAAGGCTTGCTTGGCAAACTTTGCCCCACCATCGAGATAAAGGAAGAAGCAAAAGAATCTATAAGCGAAGTGCAGTCCATTCTGAGAGACTCCATCCAGCGAATAACTACCGAATACCCCAGTCTCGCCTCTCATCTTTTGTCAACATTGAAAAAAGTTGTCTGCAAAGAGCCTCCAAAAACGCTTGATCCAGTAGAACAAGAAAGCTCCGCTCTGAGGAAAAAGCTTCTGTACTATATTGTGGGGATTTCTTTTTCGCTTGCTTTTGTTCTCTGTCTGATAGCCTCCAGGTGATCTTTGAGTCTGTATAAATCTAGTTATAACGTCCTTATGAATAAATAAAAAGCTTGTATAAAATGATCTTTTTTTATATAATCTAGGCATCATGGATTTATATTCAAGATTTACCAGTTAGGAAATACTATGACAAGACTAAAACCTTTACCATTTGATCTCTTAATTCAAAGAACATTCCAGGAATATGAACACAAGAAAAGCATTTTTGCTCTTCCCGAGAGATATTTTTATCGTCCTGGGGATTTCCCTGATTTTTCTTGTACTTTCCGAGGGCAAAAAGCGACTACACCTCTAGGCCCTGCTGCAGGGCCTCATACACAGATGGCTCAGAATATTGTGTGTGCATGGTTATCAGGCTCAAGGATCATTGAACTAAAGACTATCCAGGTGATGGATACTTTAGAGATTCCTACCCCTTGCATTGATGTAAGCAATGTTTGCTACAATGTCGAATGGTCTCAAGAACTCACGGTGAGTCAATCTATTCTGGAATACGTAAAAGCCTGGTATTTAATCGAAATCCTGAGATTGTCGAAAATAGCAGGAATTGATGAAAAAGAAAGACAAACCTTGTTTGATCTTTCTGTTGGCTATGACCTGAAAGGGATTCAGGGAGAAAAGGTCATGGGATTCATCAATACCATGAAAGATGCGACTAAAATTATAGACAGCCTGAGGAAGGAAATGCCTCAAGAGTGGGAAAACTTCAAGGAAATCCCCATATCTCCGAATTTGGCATCGGGCGTTACGCTGTCTACTTTTCATGGATGCCCTCCGACTGAAATCGAAAAGATAGCGGTTTTCTTGCTCAAAGAGGCAGGCTTGAATACAGTCATTAAGCTGAACCCTACGCTTTTAGGGCCAAAAAGGGTTAATGAAATTCTCCATACTGTATTGGGATACCATGATGTCCAGGTACCAGAGGAAGCCTTTACAAAGGATTTGCAATTCGATGCTGCCGTAGAAATGATACAAAGATTGAGAGAAGTGGCAAAGCAAGAGGGCAAGCATTTTGGTGTAAAGTTCAACAATACACTCGTTGTCCAGAACCGAAAAAGGCATTTTTCAGATAATCTGATGTATATGTCAGGAAGGCCGCTTCATGTGTTGGCCATGAATCTAGTCAGGCACTTCAGGGAAATTTTTCAGGAAACTTTACCCATTTCTTTTTCTGCAGGAATTGATTCCGAAAATGTCTGCCAGACAGTGGCCTGCAATCTGGTGCCTATTACACTTTGTACCGACTTGCTGAGGCCAGGTGGATATTCCCGAATGGCACTTTATATGCAAAATCTTTCTCAACAGATGAAAGAAACAGGCGCATTGGATAGAGATGCTTATATTCTCCATGCTTATCCAGGAAAAGGAAAAGAAGCCTTTATTGCTCTATTGCAAGAAGCATCCTGGCAGGTGAAAGAATCAGAGCATCCAGAACTCCAGAAATTCTCCAGTGTTTTGAAAGAAAAGCTGGCTCAGGCCATGCCATCCCAGGCTTTTGCTCAGTCTTTGGAAACGATGGCACAGACTCTTACACAAGAAGAAAGAGAAGCAACAGAGCTTCTGTATAAACAGGCTGTATTGAAGGCAGGGCTTCTCAATAGCTTAGAATATGTGGCGGAAGTAGAAAAAGAAGAAAGGTATACTGCTTTTTCAAATCCTCCTTTTTCTCTTAAAGTAGATAAAAAAGCAGACCGTTTCGACTGCCTTACCGCCCCTTGCATAGGAGCATGTCCTTTGCACATCCACGTGCCTAAATATATCGAATATATCAGGCAAGGGAAATTCCTGGAATCCCTTGAAGTCATCCGTGACAAAAATCCGCTGCCTATGGTATGTGGCCGTGTATGCAACCATCCTTGCGAAGAAGTTTGCCGTAGAAAGCATTGGGATAAACCCGTTGCTATCCGTGCATTGAAGAGAATCGCCTCGGATTGGGTAGAACAGCATCTCCCCGACTATAAAGAAACAATATCGCATCCCAAAAACGATAAGATTGCCATTGTGGGAAGTGGCCCTGCAGGGCTAACAGCAGCCTATTTCCTGGCAAAAGAAGGATACCCTGTAACGGTTTTTGAATCTTTGCCAGAACCAGGAGGTATGCTGAGGTATGGTATTCCTGAATTTCGTTTACCCCTGAGTGCTTTTCATGATGATTTGAAAAAAATACAGCAAGCAGGCGTGGAAATCCGATGCAACACGAAGATAGGTAAAGAGGGGATTCCCTTGCAAAAGCTTCAGGAAGAAGGCTACAAGGTTATCTTTATAGCCATCGGAGCGTATAAAAGTCGTAAGTTAAGCATTGAAGGCGAAGATGCCATTGGCTGTATGGACTGTCTCACTTTCCTGAGAGAGATACGAAGCGGACAAAGTCAGAAGATTGGCAAAAAAGTTGCGGTAGTGGGCGGAGGCAATGCTGCCATAGACGCTGCCAGAACTGCATTCAGAGCGGACAGTGAAGAAGTCCATCTTTTGTATCGTCGCACCCGATCTCAAATGCCAGCAGCACAAGAAGAAATCCATGAACTCCAGGAAGAAGGCATTCATATCCATGAGCTGACGATACCAGTAAGAATAATCACTCAGGATAATCATGTAAAGGGCATTGAATGCGTTAAAGCCCAACTCGGAGCTGTGGATAATACAGGAAGACCAAGACCTGTTCCCATAGAAGGCTCGAATTTTACTCTCGATGTAGATACTATACTCGTTGCAATCAGCCAGGAACCTGAATTAGAAAACCTGATTTGTGGAATGGACATCAAGATCAGTCCCAACCAGACTTTGTTTATCAGCAAGGAAAATCAGGAAACAACAACTCACGGGATTTATGCTGGTGGCGATGTAGTAAGAGGTGCAGATACCCTGATCCATGCTATGGGCGATGGTCGCCAGGCCGCCATGTTTATAAGACAATATCTGGAAGGCAGCATTGTGCCTGCCAGCCAGGCAGATTTCAATATCTATAGCGTAGACAGAGAATATCTATTCCGAATTCCCTGGCAGGGAGAGTACAATAAACCTTCTTGTACTGCTGTAGAAGAAAGAAAAAATTTCTCGGAAGTAGAGTCTGTCTATACTGAAGAGGATGCAAAAAAAGAGGCAGAGCGTTGTTTACAATGCGATCTGCGATGTGAAATTTGCGTGGAAGTATGCCCCAACCGTGCCAATTTTGCCTTTGATGTGCCACTGGAACAAGTTCCCTATCCTATTCTTGGCTATTCTAAAGGCGAGATAATTCCAGTAGGACATGGACTGTACGAAATTAAATATTCCAGACAGATAGGCAATCTTGCTGATCTATGCAACGAATGTGGCAACTGCGATAATTTCTGCATAGAAACAGGTGGCCCTTATAAAATCAAAAGTGCGTTCTATCGATCTTTGCAGACACTTAAAGAAAGCAAGCAAGACGGATACTATCTGGAAAAACAAAAAGATAGTCTGGAATTTTTTGGCCGTATAGAAGGTGAATTCTATCGTCTGAAAGTATTAGAAAACGAAAATAAAGCAATTTTCAGCAATAGCGAGATAAAGGTAGTGGTGGAATTTTCCACAGGAATCATAAAAGAAACCCAATGTTTATTACCCCATGAAGGGGCACGGATTTCTATGGAAAAATTCTTTATCATGCGTACTTTACTCAAAGGAATAGCCCATCAACCGTTTCCTTTAGTGCAATAGTGTATTTTCCGTTCAAATCGCCAGGGGAGGCTGTCCCCTGGTACTCTAACAATCAGGATAATTATGGAATATGGACTTGTATCTCTATTGATCATCTCTCTTATTCTAATCCTTTTTGTCTTGATGGAAAGCCCTAAATTCAAGAAAAGTCCTAATATTTTTAATAGTCTGGAATATATGAATAAAAAAAGAGATTCTGGGCAAATGACAACAGAAATCAACGATAATGTAAGAAAAGCTACACCAAAAGATAAGAAACAGGATGAAAATACAGATAGGAAAGTTATGGAAGCCAAAAAATTGGATACTTTCCAGGAAAGTCGAATCCAAGAGCAGACAAAAACTACTCAGGAAATCAAGGTATCCGAAATCACTTCTCGCCAAAAAACACAGCCTGTTCCAGAAATAGACCCCAAATTATCTGCAAGAACAAAAGAAAATGTTTTGGATTCTACAGAGAATAAGAGAGATCAAACACGAAAGATGCTAAAAAGTGATTATGATACAAAGATTGCTCCTGATCAATGTCAGCGAATTCCAGGTTCTGCTTTTGGATCTATGCTTAGCAGCTCGATTCCTATAGAAAAAAATTCTTCTGAGAAAAGAAAACTTTCTGCTTGTAAAGACACGGATCGTTTTGAAACACTATCAGGACAAGATGTTTCTTTGGAAGATAAAATAAGACAAAATCAGCAAGAAGAATGGAAGCGTATGATGTCTACCCAGGAATTCATAAAAGAAGAGCCTTGTAGCTTTGAACAAGCAATCCAAAATGTCAATAGCTTGATGAAAGAGGTAGAGGAAATCCCTGTTGTCCTTACTGTTGAGGAAATTTACTATCAGCTCCTTGCTGAACAAAAGAAGTCAGAACCCCTGCCATACGATATAGATTCTGGTAAGACTTCTGCTTTCCCAAGACAAACTCCCCAGAGGCCTCTGTCTTATCATTCTCCAGAAACTACAAAGACAGAGGCTTCTTATCCTAGATATCACAAAGATGCAAACAGGCATTCTGATACAATAGAAAAATGGAAAAAAATGTTGAATTGGAAAGATGCTTAGAAAGGATAAATATGTCCGATCTCCCCTCTGTTTTGAGGCGTTTTTTGCGATACACAGAATACGATACTCAATCCGATGAAACATCCAATACCGTCCCCAGCACTATAGGCCAGACACTGTTTCAAAAACAACTGGCTCAAGAGCTAAGAGAATTGGGGCTAAAAGATGTAGAAATGGATGAAAATTCTTACGTAATGGCAACCATAGAAAGCAATGTAAAGCATGACGTGCCTGTCATAGGCTTTATCGCTCATGTTGACACTTCTTCGGATATGAGCGGGAAAAATGTGCGGGCCAAGATACATCCCAACTACCAGGGACAGCCTCTGGTACTCAATGAAGAGTACTCTCTTACACCCGAAAAAAGCCCAGAGCTTCTGTCTCATATAGGCGATACTATCATCACTTCTGATGGAACAACACTCCTGGGAGCAGATGATAAAGCAGGTGTTGCAGAGATTATGTCCCTGGTCGAAACCCTCCAAAAAGACGATTCTATAAAGCATGGCCGCATCCGCATTGCCTTTACCTGCGATGAAGAGCTTGGACTGGGAACGAAATATTTCAGTGTGGAAAAATTTGCTTGCCAGTATGCTTATACGATGGATGGTGAAGCTCCTGGAGAGATCGAAAATGAAACGTTCTGCGCCAATGATCTTACCTTTGCTTTCGAGGGTTCCAATGTACATCCAGGATATGCAAAAAACAAGATGACCAATGCAATTAAGGCAGTTTCCTATTTTGTGAGCCTTTTCCCTGAAAAAACAGCTCCCGAATGCACAGACGAGAGAGAAGGCTATATGCATCCTCGCATGCTTGGGGGGCAGGTGGACAAAGTAGAACTCAAAGTACTCTTGCGGGACTTTGAAGAGTCAGGGATTCAAAAATTGCTAAAAAACCTGGAAACATACCAGAAAAAAACAGAAAAAAAATTTCCTGGAATCAAGATTTCTATGAAAAATCAGCAAAGATACAGGAATATGCGTTTTATTCTGGAACAGCATCCTCAGGTTTTAGAAAATGCAGTGGAGGCAGTGCGCAGGTCTGGGCTTACTCCCAAAGTAAAGCAAATACGAGGCGGAACGGATGGTTCTCACCTATGCTTTATGGGCTTGCCTACGCCCAATATTTTTGCAGGCGGAAGGATGTTCCATAGCCGCTATGAATGGACTACCGTAAATTCCATGTCGAAAGCACTAGAAACTATGGTACACTTAGTGCAGATATGGGCAGAAAAGAAACCAAATCGTATTTGTAGAAAAAAGAAATAATTTCATTATTGTAAAATCCAATATACAAGGAGATAGGGAATGCCTATTTTTGAGTATAAGGCTTTGAACGCTGGTGGCAAGACAAAAACAGGAATCTTGGATGCAGACAGCGCAAAAGACGCTCGCAATAAGCTCAGGGCACAGGGAATTCATGTTACTTCTTTAAGAGAAATGGATGGCAGCAGTGCTAAAAAAGGGTTTTTCCCTAAATTTTTCCGAAGAAAAAATCTCAGCGACCTGGCGATGGTAACACGACAGTTGGCGACACTCCTAGAATCAGGCATTCCCCTCAGGGAATCTGTAAGTGCTCTGATCGACCAGGTTGAAGACAAAGGGTTGCAAACAGCCTTTCGGGATATTCGTGAGCAAATCACAGCAGGAAAGTCCTTTGCTAAATGCCTGGGCGAGCATCCTGAGTATTTCAACCATCTGTATGTAAATATGGTGAATGCAGGAGAAGCAGCAGGAAACATCGATGCTGTCTTAAAAAAGCTGGCAGACTATCTGCAAGCCCAGAATCGCATGAAGGGAAAAGTAGGGGCAGCCCTGGCTTATCCTGTGGTCATGATGTTCATTGGCTTTGCTGTTGTCATTTTCCTTATGACCTTCGTTGTTCCCAAAATTCAGGCAGTTTTAAAAGGCCAGGGCAAAGCTTTGCCATTGCCTACTTTGATCCTGACTACTGCATCTGAGTTTTGCGCCCAGTGGTGGTGGGCTATCATCCTGGGAGTTGCAGGCACGATAATCCTGATAAAGCTATTCATTGCAACGCAAAGAGGGAAAAAAATGTATGACCAGTTTTGCCTTTCTTTGCCTGTTATGGGTCTTCTGTTTAAAAAGCAGGCAGTATCTCGTTTTGCAGTAACACTTTCCACTCTTTTACAATCAGGCCTGCCAGCTCTGGATGCTTTACGTATAGTAAGAGACATAGTGGATAATGTAATTATGGCTGAAACCATTGACGATGTAAGAACCGCTATCATGGATGGAGGAGATATAGCCACACCGTTGAGAAAAAGCAAGGTATTTCCTCCTGTTGTTGGCTATATGATGTCAATTGGTGAAAAAAGTGGACAGATGGAAAACATCCTGACCAAAATTGCTGAAGCTTATGACCAGGAAATTGACATCACAACGCAAAAGCTTACTTCGATTCTGGAGCCTCTTATGATAGTAGCTCTCTCGGTTGTCGTTGGTTTTATCGTTCTGGCGATTATCATGCCAATTATGGAAATGAGTCAAATGTAAACTTTAAGAGGAGCATAAAAATGCGGAAACACAATTGTGGTTTTTCTTTGATTGAAATTATGGTCGTTATCGTTATCATTGGTTTATTGAGCAGCGTTGTTACCGTAGGCGTGATGCAATTCGTTGCCAAAGGTCGTATTACAACAGCCAAAACCCAGATGACAGAATTCATGAAGGCTTTGAACCTCTATAAAATGGAAAAGGGGAGCTATCCTTCCAGCTCTTCTGGACTCAAGGCACTCATGGAGTTCAAAAGCTCCAGTGGCGAACCCTTGCTAAAAGAAATTCCCAAAGACCCCTGGGGCAATGCCTATCGCTATCGCTCCACTGGTTCATCTGTCCAGGTCATTTCCTATGGAGCCGATGGAAGAGAAGGCGGGACAGGAGAAAACGAAGACATCAAAGTTTCTTCCGATGGCAAATAGCATAGAGCGTATTGGCTAAATAACCAGGGGCGTTGTCCCTGGTTATTATATTTTGCCCCTTTGGGGGCTGAATGGAAATGATGTGATGAATGCTTCTTCCCTAAAAAGATGGCTATGGTTTTTCTGGAAAAATCATAAAAAATATTTTGGCCTTCTTATCTTTTTTACGATGGTTTCTATTGGGGTAACCATTGCCTACCCTCTCTTGTTTAAATATCTGATTGATTTTTTTCAGGAAAAAATCAATAGCACCCACCAGGAAGAGAATGTAAAAACCATATACCAGGTAACAGGGATCATTTTGCTTGTAGGTTGGGTGCAGATTCTGTCCAATTTTTATCCATCCATCCGAGCCAGAGTAAACCATCTTTTGGAGGTAGATATACGGCAGCACTATTTTTCCCGTCTTCTCCAGAAAAACTGGAAGTTCTTCCAGCAATTCCGCACAGGGGATATGGCCACAAGACTTTGCGACGATACAGCCAGCATAAGCTGGTTTGCCTGCTCTGGAATTTTCAGAGCAATCGAAAGCAGCAGCAAATTCTTGTTTTGTATGGGACTTCTATTCACCCTGAATATAAAGCTGGCCATAGTCTCCTTTCTTCCCTTACCAGTGATGCTATTCACTTTTTATTTTTTGCAAAATTTTCTTACAAAGCTTATGGAAAATTACCGTAAGGAAGTCAGCGAGACAGGGAATCTTCTGGAATCCTGCTTTGCTGGAATCAAGATTCTCAAAGCCCACAGAGCAGAGGCTTCTTTTTCTAAAAGCTTTAAGGCTCAACTGCAAAAAAGAATTACAACAGGAATGCTACTGAACCGTTTGCAGATTGTTTTATGGTCTATCTATAGCTCCATAGGCTTATCAGGGCAAATCCTTGTGATTCTATATGGTGGCTACCTGGTATTAGAGCAAGAGATTACACTCGGTGTACTTTATGCTTTTTATATATATTTAGGCATGTTGATTGGCCCACTTTTCGATATCCCTCATTTTTTTACTTCCAGAAAGCAAACGCTGGTCAACATAGGCAGGCTGATAGAATTAGAAGAAAATGGTAAAGCAACAGAAATTTCTAAAGACAAGAATACCTTAATAAAACTGGATGCCATTTATTCTATCGAACTCAAAGATGTTTCTTTTCAGTATAACGGGAAAAAAGTCATCCAGAATCTCTCTTTTAAGCTAGAACGAGGAAAAATTCTTGTTTTATTTGGCAAGATAGGCACAGGAAAAACAACGATTTTAAGACTTCTATTAGGCCTTGTAGAGCCTGATTCTGGGGAAATCCGAATTAATGGAGAGCTATTGAGCAAGATATATCTGCCTTCCTACTGGGAAAAAATAGGCTACGTTCCTCAAGAGCCTTCTTTATTCTCTGACACTATCTATGAAAATGTCAATATGGGAAGGAACATATCGGGTGAGTCTGCAAAAGAAACCCTTAAAGGCTGTAACCTTCTGGCAGAAGTAGAAAGCATGCCAAAAGGAATCGAAGAAATTCTGAGCTTCAAAGGAAGCTCCTTTTCTGGTGGACAAAAACAGAGGCTTTGCATTTCCAGAGCCATAGCAGGAAATCCTCATCTGTACTTGCTGGATGACTGCGCTTCTGCTCTGGATGCTGAGAATGAAAAATATATGTGGGATTCGATACAAAGCTACACAAAAGAAAAAATGGCACTAGTCATAACCCATCGCCCCCATGCCATACAATACGCTGATGACGTTTTTCTATTAGAAAATCAGACATTGTGCACCATAAAGGATAATTCGAAAAATTCATTTTATGGATAGATCTTCCTGTAAATCTAGCTTTAGCATAGGCAGCCCCTGCAGGCTAAGCTGTACTATGCAATAGTGCAGCTTCAGTCTGCGGGAGAACTTTCCTTTTTCTTATTACGCAAAAAAACAAGTTAGCATCGAACGCTTCCTTTTTATGGACTATAAATACCACAGATTCTGTTAGAGCCAGGTAAAGTCACTTTTTTCAGTTAGGATTTATTTTTTCGATTTTTGAGAGAATAAAGGCAGGTAATTCCCAAGAATAATAAGAAATAAGAACTCAATTCAGGTGATATTCCATCCGCAGAAACGGAAAAATTATCGAAATAGCTAGTAGCTGTAAAAGTATTTGTCTGCGTTCCTGTAGCAAGGAAAAAGAAAACAGGAGCAGTCCCAATCGCAGAAGATACAAGATAGCCATTGGTATTGTTGTTATATTCCCATCGGCTATCAACACTGTCCCAATAGTATATATAAAAATTCGTACCTGACCTGCGTATTTTCAATTTTCCTGATGTATCAGAAGTAGAGATAGGATTCCATGACTGCCATGTACTTCCATTGTAATAGCTTCCATCATAGACATTGCTGCCATAATATGCCCTTTTGATTTCAACGATTTTATTGTCGTCGGTCTGGGCTCTCATTAAAACATGCCATCCGTTATTGCTGCTCATGGAAGCTGAATTATAATCTACCTGATATTCAAAATCTCCATATATATACATTTTTCCAAGAGAATGAGCCCCACTCCATGTCACAGAATTGGGAAGCTGTATTTTCAGCCTTCCATTATCTATAGATGTATAAGGATCATAATTCCAGACAGAGATGTTAGTTGAGGCAAAATTATCGGAAAAAGTTGCGCTATATGAGGAAGATGATATTATCGACAAAAATAAGACTATAATAGTAAATAAATGCATATCTTCTCCTTATGATCGTTATCTTTATCATTTTCATTATCGGAATAAAAGCATTGCTTTGTGTTTCTCTCGATAATAATAAAGATAATGATAACGAATTGATTATGATGATTCCATTGTTAATCGAACTCTCTATCATTTTATACCGATGAAAGCGTAGGCTACTATTTTTTAAGCGGACATCGTTACCTGGCCATTATCCAGTTGCTGGCTACAAAGATTTTGGGAATTTTGATTCTTCTTTACTCCATGGCAAATCGGCGAGTGGTGTCATCGTGGCTTTGCCAGTCCCAGAGCAATTCCCAGAATTTGATTTCTCCTGTTTCATCGCTGCTTAGCAGGAAGCGTGCATTGTCGCTTATGGCAGTATGAACCATCTTGACAGAATGGAGATAGTGATGGGCAACGGGCTCTTTCTCTTCATAAGACCAGAATTTCATGGTACCATCGTTTGCCAGAGCCAGGAAGCTGTTGTTTTCCAAGAGCTTCAAATTGCATATCACTTCGCCTTTATGAAAAAATTCCTGAATTGTTTCATTTTTCCCTGGTGTCCATAAAAGAGTAGAACCATTTCGGGAGGAGGAAAGTATCTTCTGCCCATCTTCCGACATCTCTATTGCTGTTATCCCTCTGCCATGAGGACGGTGTGTAGTCACGAGAGAGGGTTCAGGGGATCGTAAATCCCAAATTTTGGTAATTCCATTTTCTAAAACGCAAAGGGCATACCCACTGGATTTCACAATAACATGTTTTATTCTCTGATCGGATTTTTCCTGTAAGGACTTTAGCTCGAAAGTAGAAAAATCCCAGAGAAGAACTTGCCCATCTCTTGTGCCTAAAAGTCCCCAGCGGACATCTTTTGTCATAGAAACACAGGTAATCCAGGTACCAGGAATTTCCACCATTTCATGGCTGCCAGGAGAGTCTAAATTCCATAGAATCGCAGTTCCATCCCAACTGCCTGACATGGCAAAGCTACCATGGGGAACGATTGACAGAGAAGAAACACATCTGTAATGTCCGTTCCAGTGATGGCTTATATATCCGCTATGCAAATTCCATTGGCCGATAGGGTCATCGTCTGTCCCCAGGAGGGCGACCTCTCCATTCAGGGCGATTGCACATGCTGTAACATCAGCCTTGAGATTCCTTTGCAAAAGGAGCCGTAAAGAAATTCCTTTTCTTTTCCAATTTTGCAATCTCGCACAGGTATCAATTCCTGACAGAACAGTAAGCGAAGTTTCGTAGCCAGGAATTTTATTGATCAAGGAATAAAAGTCGAATGCTTCTTTATATTGCTCTTGGTACAAGGCCGTTTCAGCTTTGCGCAGGTTGCTTTCAATCATATCAGGAGTCTTAAAAGGAATATGGTATGATGAGCCTAAATAGTGGGCATAGCGAAAAAGAGGAAACTCTCTTTGGGTGATATTTTCCCAGAGATATAGGCTTTTTTCATTTCCTGCCAGCAGAGAATTGCCATCTTGTGTGATGGTAGCGCAGACGAATTCCTCTGCTTGCAAAGAACACAATTTTCTTTTATTCCATAAATCCCATAGACTAATCACATCGTCTTCGTTGCGAGTCATCAAAAGAAGCTTATCAGAACTCATTCCTAGACAGATTTCTTTCCCCCCCACAGGAATGCTCTGTATGTATCTGCCTTCTGGCAACTGCCATAGCTCTATGCTATTGTATCTGCTGGACACAACAAGCTCATAATCCTGGCTCACAGAAACAGTTAGCCCTCTCATTTTAGAAATGATTCTTTGCATCTTTACGTCCCAAAGTGCCATTTCTTCGTATTCATTGCATGTAATTGCCATATCTGCATTGGGAAGAATGGCAACATCTGTAATCCAAAGTCCTTCTGTTCTCAAGCGGGCCAGATTTTTTTTCTCAACGGTATCCCAAACCCTGGCACTTCCATCCCAGCTTCCTGAAATCAAATAGCGTCCGTCGGGAGTCATGTCAATACAACTGACACTGTCCTGGTGGTCGGAAATTTGCCATAAGCAATCCCCTGAAGGCAATTCCCAGATTCTTATGCTTTGATCCCAACTGCCTGAAGCTATTTTACTTCCATCTTCCGAAATGCAAAGCGAAGTGATATGCTTTCTATGTCCTCGCAGATTTATGGTATTTGCACCAGAAGATATATCCCAGACCAGAATGTTCCCTTCGCTATCCCCTGAAACAGCAACTCTATTGTCTGGTGTCACTGCCAGAGCAGTAACGATATAATTATGTCCTGAAAACTGCTTTATCTGGCTCCATTCTTGCATTTGTAGTTGGTATCGTTTGCTATGAGGTATATATTTCCCTCCAGAATGCAAATATCCTCTCAAAGAACGAATGCTCGAAGGGTTGATTTGTAGAAGTATTTCATACATTTGCTGGGCTTTTTTCTTTTGCTCAGGGGAAACCTCTCGCTTATACCATCCAAAGCCACCATAGAACTCTGCTACATGAACCAATATCCAGAAAGTTTTAGGATGCTTTTCGACAAGCTCTGCAAACTTTTCTTGTGCCTTTTCTTCCCCCTCCTGACAGAAGGCAATTACAGATTGTACCAACTGAAGTAACATGGAATCTTTATTTTGCTCCAGCCCCTGGCTGCAAATTTCTTTAGCCCCTGGCAGATTTTTATTAGCAAAATGGGCAACTGCAATGCGATACCAGTCGTCGGCTTCTGCTTCCTCCGTCTGCAAAAGAGATTCAAAGCATTCTATTGCTTTTTCGAACTCCCGAATCCGATAGTATAATTCTCCCTGAATCCTGAGAATTTTAGCGCAAGGTTTTTTATCCTGATAGTATTCCTGAATGTTTTGCAGACAGTGAAAAATTTTTCCTCCTGTTTCTAATGCCATCTCTGCTTTAGCATATAAAAATTGATCCTCATCCATCTGGTTTTGCTCTTCTATGGCTTCTAAAAACATATCATGCGAGACAGCCCCCTTCCGTAAATGATATAAATGCCAGTTCCATAAGGCATTCAAACTAGGAGGAATGCTTTCTATCGCCATTGTCCATAGACTTTCCGACGAAGATTCTCTTCCAGATTCCATACAGGCAAAAGCCTGTTTATGCAAATTTTCCACATCGAAACGTGCAGGATAAACATTGTTTACAGGATAAAATTGTTGTGTTTTTTTCTCATAAAGAGATTTTAAAATTTGCTGGATAGTAAAAAGATCTATTTCATTTGGATAGTAAAGGCATGAGCAAATTGTCTCCTCGATTTCATGGGATAGATTCTTTTTTTCCTGTCGCAGGGCTTCCTGAGAGATACCCTGGTATTTTTCTCCGAGAAATAGCCAATAAAGGATTTCTCCATATTGCCTGATATCTTCTATGGCAGGATGTTGAGATTGGTCATAAAAAATACTTCCAGAAAAATCGTTTATAAAAACTCTATTTCCTTTGGCAAGGATGATATTCTCTGGTTTAAGATTGCCATGATAAAGACGATTCTGATGGCAGTCCTGCAAGGCATAGCTGATAGGAATTGCTATATTCAAAAGATTTTCTAAAGAATAGTCTTTAATCGAAATTTCTTTTAAAGAAACCCCCTGTATATACTCGCTTATCAGACATAGTTCCCCTTCGATGGTTTCCCAGTAATATGCATCCAAAATATTAGGATAACCTTTACACCCAATCCAGCGATCTATAGAATATTTCAGGGATTGAAATTTTTTCTGTTCTTCAAAATAAGCAGGGAAAAAACATTTTAGACGCAAAGGGATGTTCCATTCAAAATGTTCTATTTCATAGGAAATCCCCATAGTTCCTTGCGGAAGGATCCTTTTAATCTTATATTTATTGTCTAAAATGCTTTCGCCTTGCCAGTTTGTCTTTTGCATATATTCCTGTCCTTTTATTTATTTAAGAAAAAAGTTTCCTTGCACTTACCACATCGGAATTTGCCTCCTTTGACACTGATTCTCGCAATAAACTTTGCTTTACAGTGAGGGCATGTGATGCTCAAAAGCCTTTTAGTATCTAGCATCCCTATAAAGGCTTCTACTTGCGAACGAGAAGCTATATCAATAGAAGATGCTGTCTTTTTGGCTTCTGTATCATTCTCCATCAAGTTTTGCAATTGGAAAAATTGAGGTTTGGTAATATAGCCTTTCTTCAGTAGAAGAACAGCAAGATTTTCTGGATTTTCCCCCTGACTCAGTATTCCATAATGCTCGTTCAAAAGAATTCGCAGATCCTGAGTGGAAATGAAATCATAGTTTAAGGCATGGCGTACCATAATGAAACCATCCATCATAGAAAGTTTCACATTGAGTTCAGGTATATCTGTTATAGCATTTTCCTGAATATTAGGTACCTTTGCTTTTTGCTTAAAAAAAGAAGTTCCTCTTATATCCAGTTCAATCGTTTTGGAATTGATAGGACTAGGTGCATTGTTTTCCAGGCTTGTATTTAAAAGATCCGAAGCTTCGAAAATATTTTGAACATTGGGCGCAGGCATGAAATCCGTGCTTAATATATCGCTGCTATCAACATTGAGTTTAGGATTCCGTGAAGTCTTTGTATTGGATTTATTGTCCTGCCCCTTTATGATATTCATTTTTTCTGTTTTAGTGGTTGTTTGTTGTAAACTTTTTGTTTTAGAACTGATATCTACTATAGGTTTCTTGTTTTCATCTTGAGTGCTGGACGCAATGCCAAGAAAATTTTCTATTTTTTTACGATTTGCCACTTCTATTTTTGCTGGAGATTTCTTTGCTTTTTTATCTTCTTCTATTCCTTCTTTTAAAAAATCCATTTGGGCTTTTGTCAGAATCTGGTTATCCAATAAAGACTGCAAAATGCTGAAAGAAGTGTTTCCACCAGAAATTTGCTGATACAATGTATCTAAATAAGGTACTAATGTCTGAGAATTGATAAATTCTATTTCTAATGCGCCTCTCAATACCAAAATTTCTTCAAACAAATCCACGCTTTTGGCTCCTTAAAAAGCTATGATCTTCTGCACTCTGCAAACCTGGGCTTCTTCAAATTCAATCCTGATTTCTTTGGCATTATAATTTTTAGGAATGATATAGGCTATTCCCTGAGGAAAAGAAGATCTGTCCAAATCATATTCTTCCATGAGCTTTTTTCCTCTGTTGAATGATATTTTTTGAGTAAAACGATATATCCACTTTTCCAGTGTATTTTTTTCTGATGATTTTGGCTCCACGAAATCGGGTTCCCCCAGCACCAACTGTACCTGCTCTTTGCTCATACCATTGATAATGCTACGTTCTTGTATAGCTAAAAAAATTTCTGCTGAAAGTTCTGGATGAGTAGAAAGATATGTGTCTATAGAATTGCTGGCGCAACCCGCTATAGAGAGCAGACACAAAAAAGAACAAAGGATATAGAGTTTTCGCATATTGGCTCTCCCGAATAACCGTAAAAAATCAAGGCAAATTGTTGTTCAAAGAAGCTAAAAATTTCTGAACCGACATAGATTTAGGCTGAAAAGGATCTGATTTGGGAACCCCAGGATATTCCCAGGTACTGTTTGTAATGGAAGCAATCTTGTTATAAAAGATTTTTAATCGCCATAAATCGAAGTTTTTTTTGCCTTCCAGCTCTTGTCGTATATCTTGGATCATAGTCTCATAATCCTGGATAGCTGTTTGCATATCGTCTTGAGATTGGATATTCTGAGAAAGTCTTTGATTGTCATCCTGAAGCTTTGCTTTTTCCTCGCTCAATTTCTGGCATTCCTGGATATTTTTTGCCAGAGCATCTTTCGTTTGTTTTAGCTCTGCTTGTAGCTCTTTTCTTTCTTCTAATACTTTTTCTAATTCTTCAGCCATGGAAGAGAGCAATCCTACTCTTTTGACCAGACAATCTCTGCCTATTTTATCCAAAATATTTTTAGCAATACCTTCTTCTAAAAAATGGTACGATTTTTCCTGATCAGACCGAAACGAAGAGATCAGTCGATCTAAAAGAAACAGCCACTCGGATTGTCCTTTTGGGAGTTTATCTTTGCTTTCTAGCAGCCAAAGAAACAGATCATTTTTGACACTTTGGATATGCTCTTTTCTAAGGTCTTTAAATTTTTGGAGAACCAGAGAAATCAGATTCTGGTTGTCTCCAAGACAAGAAAAAAAAGTATGAATCGTTTGCTGTAACAAAAGCTTTCGCTGATTAAGGGGAATCACTCTTTTGTTCATAATTTTCCCCATTGTTTTCTATAGCCTTTACCAGATTCCAGAAAAAAGTAAAATTCAAAAGATCGTAAGACCTTTCCAAATCTCTGCGGAAATCTCCCACAATTTTTTCTAAAAGAGGACGGGAGCTTTTTTCAGGGCTATCGCTTGTGATTCCCTGCAAGGCAACTTCGATTTCCTTTAAATCTTTTTTGAAGAAAGTAACATACTCGCTTCGCAAATTCGCATGTTGCTCTAACAGCCAGGAAATTTCGTTTGCATGATTTTTTACAAGATCCAGATATTGTGCAGAAATATTCGCTATTTCCTCTGGATTAGGAACGGGAAAAGAATCCTGATCGGGGATCATAATGATATTGCCTTTCAAAAAATTTTACTTCCTATGGGAAAAACATTTTGTCTGACTTCGAAATTTTACAGCAATGCAGCACGAGATTGCATATAAAAAACAACTATAAAATTTCCTGGCAAGCCTATGCCAGATGCATTATAGCATCTCCCTCAGCAGGCAGAATTGTACTAGACTCAGACAAAAGCACTATAACTTTCTACAGATTATATCTTTTTTTTTTTTATATTCCAATATTTTTTATAGCCTTTTCACTATCTGGAAGATATAGCTCTGGTAATACCAACAAATCTAAATTATTTTCTAAATTTTTTTTTACTCAAAGCAATAAGCTGAGTTATTTATGCGGTGTTCCTACTGAAAGCTATTAATCGGTTTGCCCTGTTTAGCTTGGCTAAGCTAAATGGGGAGTCTTTTACTATTTATTATACTATCGAACTCATCATACTATAGTTTTTAAAGCTGTTCTAATGAGAGAATAGTCGATTACTCTTTATCATATATAATCTTAAGAACTTTAGGAAGTTATTTATCCTCCGTTCCTACCAAATTGTCAAAGAACAATTGTGAAAGCCTCAGATTAAGTTTTCAAAGAAAGCCGAATGCGGGAAATCTGCACGTTCGGTTTGGCGAGGAGGGGGACGGTAGCTTTTAGCTACCTCTCCTTTACTCTACTTTATTGAAGCAAAAGAAATCGTCTTTCCATCTTATAGAGCCTGAAGATGTCATATTTGTTACAAATGGAAAATTTTCTTGGTAAAGAAGTAATAAAAATTGCTAACAAGTGCCTGGTATCAGTCTTGGGCGATGCTGACCAATTAGGCCAACATGCCTCGTCAGGCAATTATTCTATAAAGTTTTCTATTATCGAATCCAATTGAGCTTTTGTCGTGGGAAGGTCTACAGAAATAATTTTCCAGAGAATCGGTAGGTCAATTTTAAAATATTCATGAACAACAAGGTTACGTAAACCTATGATTTTTCTCCACGGAATATCAGGAAATTGATGCCTGGTATTTTCAGTTAGATGAGAGGCGGCTTCTCCGATAACAATAAATCTAGCAACTATGGCATCTATTAAAACTTCGTTTTTAGAGAAATCTTCAAAAGACAATCCTTTGGTATATCGTGCAATTTTTTCCAGGGATTCTTGAATATCGTTGATGTATAACTTTTCTTTTCTCATATATATATCACCTCATTTAGTATATCATCCCGTAGCATAGGGTGTAATGCACGACTAGAAACTAAATCAACTTTTCTTCCTAATTTTTCTTCAAGCAAGTCTTTAAGATCAATAAAGTACCACCCAATAGAAGGATCAACTTCTACAAGGATATCAATATCACTTTTCTCATTCTCTTCCCCTCTGATAAAAGATCCAAAAAGACCAATTTTACTAACTTTAAATCGCTCTTTTAAAAAAGGCTGATTTTTTTTTAAAATTTCTATTATTTTTTTTTGAGTAATCATAAATTTCCTTTTTAAAATGCTATTTGGACAAAACAGGAAATATTATGAAGCTTGACGCTTGTATAAAAACCCTCAGTCACTAGGAGACAGAGGGTTTTTCACTCAATCATCATAATCATCATAGCAATTTTTTTATAGCGATTGCTGCTCTTTTAAAGAAGTTACAAAGATATCCATGAATCTGGCTATTTGCTGGTCTAGTTGTTCCTGAATTTCTTTTGTAAGCTTTTGTGTTGATTCTACGCTGGTAAAGTAGTCTGGAAAGTTCGAGTGCAAGTATTGCAGGTATTCTTTTTCAAACTTGGCGATGTGTTCGCATTCCAGATTGTCCAGATAGCCTTTGATTCCTGCATACAGGACGGCAACCTGATCGCTTACAGGCATAGGCTCGTATTGCTTTTGCTTGAGTACCTCTATGAGTCTTTTTCCTCTAGTAAGCTGTGATATGGTGGCTTTATCCAGGTCGGAGCCTAGTTGGGTGAAGGCTTCCAGTTCGCGATATTGGGCAAGCTCCAGGCGCAGATTTTTAGCAACAGACTGCATGGCTTTGGTTTGTGCCTTTCCTCCAACTCTCGATACAGAAATACCCACGTCAATTGCAGGGCGAATGCCTGAATAGAAAAGATCGGGAGTTAAGTATATCTGTCCATCTGTAATGGAAATTACGTTTGTAGGAATGTAGGCAGACACTTCTCCTTCTTGGGTTTCAATAATCGGGAGTGCTGTAAGAGAACCGCCTCCCATTTCTTGGGAAAGCTTGACTGCTCTTTCCAGAAGGCGGGAATGCAGATAAAATATATCGCCTGGATAGGCTTCTCTGCCAGGTGGCCGCCTTAGCAAAAGCGAAATCTGGCGATAGGCTACAGCGTGTTTGCTCAAATCATCATAAACAACGAGAGTATGACGATTGTGTTTTGTCATGAAATATTCTGCAATAGCACATCCAGAATAGGGAGCTATATATTGTAATGTAGCAGTATCAGAAGAAGATGCTACAACGACTGTAGTGTATTCCATAGCACCGTGTTTGCGTAGTATATCTACAAGTCCAGCAACCGTGGATTCCTTTTGTCCTATGGCAACATACACACAAAGAACGTCTTTGCCTTTTTGGTTCAGGATTGTGTCTATGGCAATGGCTGTTTTCCCTGTTTTTCTGTCGCCGATGATAAGCTCTCTTTGCCCTTTGCCAATGGGTATCATGGCATCAATGCTTTTGATCCCTGTATTCAAAGGCTCAAAAACAGGCTGCCTGTCGGCAATCCCTGGGGCAATCCTTTCCATAGGCCAGAATTCTGTTGTATTTATGGGCTTCTCTGAGTCTACTGGTCTGCCAATAGGATCAATCACTCTGCCGATGAGGGCATTACCAACAGGCATGCTTAGCAGCTTGCCAGTGAGATGAACGCTATCACCTTCTCTGATTTTCATAGGATCACCAAAGATGATGACTCCTATATATTCTGATTCCAGGTTGAATGCCTGCCCTATTTCTCCATTTTGAAATTCGAGCATTTCTCCAGACATTGCCTTTTGCAAACCACAGACCCAGGCAATTCCATCGCCAACCTGGACTACACGGCCAATTTCTTCTATTTCTAATTCATTTTTATGATGCTGGATTTCATGTTTGAGCAAAGAAATTACTTCTTCTACTCTATACTTTTTCATAATCGTTCCTTAATCCAGATTCTTTGGTTCCAGTTTTAAATCTTGGAGAATTTTTTTAGCGACTTCACCCAGATTTTTTCGGAAGCTTTCCATTTTACCTTTAAGAGAGGCATCCATCCAGATATCCCCTGCCTGCAATGTCATGCCACCTAGAATATCAGGGTTCAAAACCACGCGAAGATAGACAGGCTTTTGTAAATAGGCGGAAACAAGCTGAGAGACTTTATTTTGCTGTTCTTCTGTAAGTGGAACAACAGAATTCACCGTTACCCTTATGGTTTCAGCCCATTCATCGCAAAAATGCCTGTATACCACATAGATCTTTTCTAGCAGGTGGATTTGCTGTTTTTTTATCAGAACCTTAAGAAAATTCAAAAAAAGAGGGTTCATGTGCTGATAAAAAATTCTATCAAAAAACTGGAATTTTTTTTTATTGGATAGCAGAGGAGATTCTGCCAGAAAATTCAATTGAGGCATTTGCCTTTGGACTTCGAGCGTAAGCTCAAAGTTTTCGAGAAATTCTTCTTGCTGCTTTTTCATGGCAGAAAGTTCATACAGTGCATAAGCATAGTATCTTGGATTTCCTGATCTCAAAGGTTTCATTTCTGTGTCTCCATTCTTTTCTGAATGCTATCAATCGCTTCTTCCAGCAGATTTTTATGGTCTTCTTTATTTAAAGTCCGATGGATCAATTCCGAAGCGATCTCTAAGCCTAGATCTCCTATCAATACAGTCTGAGAAAAGAAAAAAGATTGGAGCATTTCATGCATTTCTTTTTGTGTGTTATATTTGATTTCAGCACAATCTCTTTCCGTCAATAGCAATGCTTCTTTGCGAACTTTTTGGGATCTTTCTTGTGTCTGCTGCAATAGTGCTTCGGCTTCTTGTTTTGCTTTAGAAAGATTTTTTTTGCTCTCTTCCACCAATTCCATGGCTTCTTTTTGAGATTTTTGAGAATTCTGGATGGAATCCTGGATGTGCTTTTCTCTCTCTTCAATGGCATGGAGCAAGGGTTTCCAGGCAAACTTTTTGAGAAGTATCGCTAAAACAACGAAAGTTACGATAGTCCATACACCAAGACCAGGGTGAATGTCTAAAAGCCCACCTTTATGGCTGCTTTCTGCTGCTTGAACAGACAGAAAAAACAAGAAAAGCAGACAAAGCAAGAATGTTTTTTTTGCCATAGTGGCCTCGTGTTGCTACTTAAAATTGAATTTTATTTTGAGACAGGAAGCAAATAACAAGAGCGAAAAGAGAAACGCCTTCGATCAAAGCGCAGGTAATGATCATAATTCCACGAATCTGACCACTCGCTTCTGGCTGTCTGGCAACATTATCCACAGAAGAAGATGCAATCTTGCTGATACCCCAGGCTGCAAACAAAACAACAAGAGCTGTGCTAAATATTGTACAAATTAGGGAAAGACTTTTTCCGTCCATAGTGTATTCCTAAAAAAATTAATGCTCCTCAGCAACAACACTGCCGAGAAATACGGTTGTAAGATAAGTAAAAACAAAAGCCTGAATAAAGGCGACAAGAATCTCCAGGCAACAAACAGCCACCCCTGCTAATACACAAGAAAAAGCAAAGGCATAGTTTTTTGTTATAAATATGACACTCATAAAGGCAAGGAGAACAATATGCCCGGAGGTTAGATTGGCAAAAAGGCGAATTGCCAGACTGAAAGGTTTGGAAAGATGTCCAAATACTTCTATCAAAAACAGAAGTGGCCAGAGCCATCCAGGTACAGGAGGAACAAGTGCCTTGAAATAGCCCAGGAAACCATGTTCTCTCAGTCCTGAGTAGTGTATAAAGCAAAAGCTAATCAAGGCCAGACTCGCTGTTACGGAGATGTTCGATGTGGCAGATGATGCAAAAGGGAAAAGCCCCAGAAGATTGCAAAACAGGATAAAGGAAAAAAGCGTTGCCAGAAAAGGAACAAAATGAACCCCTCTTTCGCCTATCTGGGGGATGGCAAGCTCATCTCTGATAAAAATCAAAAAAGCTTCCACAGCAGTTCTGATCTTGCTTCTCTCCTGTTTTTTTCTTGCTACAGGAATCAATATCCAGAGTAGTAGCAAAGCTGCAATCCACATCATAACCGCATTTTTGGTAACAGGCAGATCATAGCCAAAAATATGTAAAGTAGGCAAAGGAATTTTCCAATCGAAAAATTCCAGCACAGAGCTATCCAGGATATGCTCTATAATATCCAGCTCATTTCCCTGGCTCATGGGTATGATTTTTATCCTCAAAAGGTTTTTGTTTTTCTTGCTGGCTCATTTTGTGATATATAATCCATGTATGAGCGAATAAAAACAAAAGATAAAAAATAACCAGCCATATAGCAAAATTTTCTTGCTTTTCTGGCGAAATTCTGGAAAAAACATATAGCCCCAAAAGGGCTAAGAAAATTCTTTCCCAGAAAACAGGCATTGTCTCTTTTTTCTTATGATTCCATAGCCATACAGCATGGCTTATGAAAAATATGAAAATACAAACAACACAAGCAATAAGAATTTCATAAAAATTTTGCATATTTTAAAAATTCACCTTAAAGAACGCAAAATTATAGTAGTTCTTTTTGGAGATAGCAAGAAAAATTTTTCCTCTGGCAAATAAATAAAGCCATAACAGGGATTTTCCCTAGATATGGCTTTAAATTTCAATGTATAGTTTTACTATTTTTTATCGTTGATCGAAGCGATGCCAGGTAGTTCTTTGCCTTCCATAAATTCCAGAGAAGCACCACCACCAGTGGAAACGTGGGAGAATTTTTTGCTTATCCCGAATTTATTGACAGCAGAAGCACTATCGCCACCACCTACAACAGTGGTTGTGCCTTTTTCTGTCAGGCTGGCGATAAGTTCAGCAACGCCTTTGGTTCCTTTGGCAAAGTCATCTATTTCAAAAACACCCATAGGGCCATTCCATACAACGGTTTTGGCATCCTGGAGTTTATTTTTGAAAAGCTCGATAGTAGCATCGGCAATATCCAGTCCCATCCAGCCTTCAGGAATTCCCTGGTCTACGCTGACGACTTTCTTTTCTGCTCCTGCTTCTTTCTTCTGAGCGATGACAACATCGGTAGGCAATACAAGCTCAACGCCTTTTGCTTTGGCTTTTTCGATCAATTCTTTTGCCAGACCTATTTTGTCTGCTTCTACTAAAGAAGATCCGACATTCTTTCCCATAGCTTTCAGGAAAGTGAACATCATGGCTCCACCAATGAGAATACGATTGGCTTTGTTCAGAAAGTTGTTGATAACAGCGATTTTATCGGATACTTTGGCACCGCCAAGCACTACGACATAAGGTGCCTTCGGATTGTAGGTAACTTCCGCCAAGAATTTGATTTCCTTTTCCATCAGGAAACCAGAAACGCTAGGAACGTATTGGGCGATGCAAGCATTGCTGGAATGTGCTCTGTGGGCTGTACCAAAAGCATCGTTCACATGGATGTCTGCGTATTCTGCCCATCGTTTTGCCAGGCCGTAATCGCCTTTTTCTTCTTCTTTGTCAAAACGAGTGTTTTCGAGAACGACAACATCACCAGCTTTCATGTCTGCCACTGCTTTTTCTGCTTTTGCACCGTAGGTTTCGGGTACGAATTGTACTGTTTTTTTCAACAGTTCTCCTAAACGTTCAGCAACGGGCTTGAGAGTAAATTCAGGAGTGATTCCCTTAGGTCTGCCCAGGTGAGAAAGCAAAATGACCTTTGCTCCCTTTTCGATGGCATACTGGATGGTAGGCAGGGATTCCACGATTCTTGTGTCATCGGTAATCTTGCCGTTTTCCAGGGGGACATTAAAATCCACTCTCATCACGACTCTTTTGCCCTGAAGTTCCACATCACGAATGGTTTTCTTTTCGATGACCACAGGTTGATCAGGAAGTTTGGGAGTAGCCATATCGACTTTGTGCATATGACGTAGCAAATCTACAACGCGGCAAGAATAGCCCCATTCATTGTCATACCAGGATACGATTTTGAAGAAACGTCTTTCTCCCTTGAGATTGTTTTCCAGGGTAGCTTTGGCATCATAGATGGAAGAACGTTCATCATGGATAAAATCAGAGGAAACCAGTTCTTCTTTGCATATTCCCAGATAGCCTTTGAGATAGGTGTTGGCAGCATCTTTCAAGGCTTTGTCAATTTCTTCGATGGAAGTGTCACGAGTAGAACGGAAAGTAAGGTCTATAACAGAAACATTGGGAGTAGGAATGCGGAAAGACATGCCTGTTAAACGGCCTTTGGTTTCAGGTAAAACTTCGCCTACTGCTTTTGCTGCACCAGTAGTGGAGGGAATGATGTTGACTGCTGCTGCTCTACCGCCTCTCCAATCTTTTTTCGATGGGCCGTCTACGGTTTTCTGGGTAGCAGTGTAGGAATGGATAGTTGTCATCAAACCTGTTTCGATTCCGATTCCTGCTTTCAAAAGAACATGGACTACAGGCGCAAGGCAATTGGTCGTACAAGAAGCATTGGAAACGATATTGTGCTTGTTGGCATCATATTCATTTTCGTTTACGCCCATAACTATGGTTTTTACAGCACCCTTGCCAGGAGCAGATATAAGGACTTTTTTGGCTCCAGCGTCAATGTGTCCTTGTGCCAGTGCAGAATCTGTAAATAAACCTGTGGATTCGATCACATACTCTACGCCTAATGCTTTCCAGGGAAGTGCATTGGGACCTTTTGCAGCAGGAATGCAAAGGATTTTATGCCCATTGATAATCATGACATCGTTTGCCTCTGCTTTGGGATTGCTTTTTTCGGAAGCGAATTCTGCTTTGAATCTGCCATGCACTGTATCGTATTTCATCTGGTAAATGAAATAGTCTGCTTCTGTAGAAACATCTACGACTCCAACGACATCTATTTCTTTACCCAGGAGTCCTTGCTCCACGATTGCCTGCAAAACTAAACGTCCAATTCTTCCAAAACCATTAATTGCAACCTTCATTCATTACACCTTTCTAAAAAAAAAAGACTATGATGGCTATAGAATATATCTTTAGAAAATAAGAAATCAATACCAAAACCAAATTTTTTTGATATTTTTTAGAAAAGGACTTGCCATTTGATAAAATTCATATGATAATCTATCTTGCTAGAGGTTTTCTTTAGAAAACAATTCCTATTTTTTTTGAAAGGAAAAATTTCCTATGTTAAAATCTTTATTGGTTTTGGTTGCTGTTTTTGCAATGTTGTGCAATGCGCTTTATGCACAAAATTTTAGGGCAGAAAACGTTTTACCAGAAAAAACCTTGCTCGTCTTAGAAATCACGGATGGGAAAAAATTCTGTGAAGGTATGCGAAGCATAGGGCTTTGGAAATTTTTTGAAGATCCCCAATGGAAAGAATTCTTCAAAACCGTTCCTCCCCAGTTCATGGAAATGCTGCACTGGCAAATCAAGGCTGCAGAAAAACAAGCTGGAATCTCTTTACAAGATTTGCATCAGGCATTTGCAGGACAGTTATGTCTTGCTCTGGTCGATGTGAAGATGATGCCAGGAGTTCCTTTCCCTATTCCTGTTGTTCTTCTTTCCTGGGACTTAGGGCCAAAAAAAGAAATGTTCGAAAAATTCTTTACAGAAACCAGGCAAAAGCTCTATCCATTAGCCCCTATGCCTCTCGAAGAAAAAACATCGGATGTAAATGGCTATGCTGTGACAACCATTACAGCACCCATGCCCATTTTCCTGACTTATATGGGAAATACTCTTTTGCTTTGCAACAACCAGGAATATCTGGCAAGCATTCTGAACAAACAAGAAGAATCCTTCCCTTCTCTTGCCAAATCTGAGCAGTACAACGCCGTTCAGCAAAAGCTTCTCCAGGGATACGAAGGTGCTTATCTTTATCTGAATCTTAAAGATGCCGTGAAGACAGGCATGAATTTCTTAGGCCCCAAAGCACACCAGGCTGCCCAGGTTATGGAAATATCTGGCCTGGATAAACTTCATGCTTTTGCAGTGGGTCTTAGCTTCAGAGATGAGCAAATCGTAGAATCTTTCTATACCTATACACCAGAAGGCAGAACAGGCATTATCGCTGGAATACTCCCCAACGCACAGGCATCTAAACACCTGTTGAAATACTTGCCCCAGAATGTATTCGGCTTCAACCATGGAACATTCGATCTGCAAGGACTCTATCAAACTCTGTTGGATGTGGTAAAGGTTTTTGAACCCCATGCTTTCGATCAAGCCATGGCACAAAAAAAAGCTTTTGAGGAAAAATTAGGGTTCCAGGTAGAGGAATTTCTGGCAAGCTTAGGAAAAGAATATTTGTTCAGCGTCAATTTCTCTGGTGGATTTATTCCTGATATAGCTTTCCAGTGGTCTCTCGCCAATCCTCAGAAATTCCAGGAAATTGCAGGCAAGCTTTTGACGCTTGTTCCCCCAAAATTCCAGTATAATGTAGTCTGGAATGGATACAAATTTACCTATTTTAACTTTAGTACCAAAAATCAGCCTATTCCTGTTGCTCCCACTTTTTCCATTCAGGAAGATCGCCTGATACTGACTCTCTTCCCTGAAAGTCTGAAAAATCTTCTCACACACGAAAAGGGGAGTTTACCTAAAGATTTACTGAAAGTTCTTAAAAATTCTTCTTATACTGCCATTGAATATTGGAAATTCAAAGATGTCGTAAGCATTCTTTACAGAACGGCTGTGCCTATTTTACAAGGTATGCTGCCCAGACATGAAATTCCCGTAGAACCTGCTTTATTGCCCAGTGCTGAAGTTGTAGAAAAATACTTTGGCAACACAATCTTTATGGCAGTCCATGATAAAGAAGGATTGCTATGGGAAATGCATTCTCCTACAGGAACTTTACCTTTCGCTATTGCATCAGGTTTTATAAGCTACCACATGCAAAGACAAATGTATCGCCCCTATGAAGAGCCACAATATGAAGAACCCAAATATGAAGAGAAATATGAAGAGCCCCAGGTAGAAGAGCATAAAAGCGAAGAATCTACTGAAGAAGAACATAAAAGCGAAGAATCTACTGAGGAAGAAACAGAGCCTTCCCATGAAGAAAATCATGAAGAAGAATAGTCCTTAAGTTGTTTTTATCAACCAGGGCAATGCCAAGGGCATATCATAAACATGCCCTGGTTATAAAGCCTTAGCAAGGCTCCCATTCCAGCAAAAATTTTTCTCTGCTGCCTAAAAGAAGAGTATGACTTTCTGTAGTAATATCGGCAAGATAGATTTTCTCGATCTTCTCACCGTCCAACATGGTCCCGTTTGCAGAAAGGTCTTCTACTTCTACTTTAACATCATTATGATAGGTAATTTTTAAATGCCGTCGGGAGATAGTTTGAAAATGCTTGCTGGCATGGTCTCCAGTTTCATCCATTCCTGAACTACCTTCCAAAATGATATCGCATCCCCTGCTTCTCCCAACCAGCACAGTCTGCCCTTCATTAATGATAAATTTTTTGCCCTTGACCGATCCATAAACACCGTTGAGAATCAGTCTACCGCCCATCTATGCTACTCCATAAAAACATATATAAAATCCAAAGGAAATATTACTTTTATTCCCTTATTTTGGATTTTTTTCTCTAAATTGTCAAGAAGCTTTTTATAATTATTTTTCCTAGTTATAAAATTCCAAATTTTCGGTGTTCGCCAAATTTTTATCTTAGACCATCGAAAATCTTAGAACAGGATATAAAAAATGGAAAAATATTTTTTAAATAGATACAAATTGATGATTGATTTCTCAAAAAAATATGTTAGCTTTAAATAAGCTACAATTCTCTGAAAAACTAGGTGATGAGACATTTTTGACCTATTCTAACGTTTTCTGTGGTCACAGCCTTATTTATAAAATATCTTAAATAA
>CALKWO010000251.1 GCA_938003875.1 uncultured bacterium | reverse complement strand
ATTATAAAAAATTATTTGTGTTCATCTGTGTTTATCCGTGGTTCAAAAGCTAAAAATTCTCTGTGTCTCTGATGAACACAAATAAACACGGATAATCTTCTTGGCTGCAATTTATTCATGAACGGCTATTTTAAAAAAACGATAAAATTGAAAAAAACTATTATAAAAAATTATTTGTGTTCATCTGTGTTTATCCGTGGTTCAAAAGCTAAAAATTCTCTGTGTCTCTGTGGTTAATTCTATTTTTTTAGTTTATGCCCGTTCGAGGTATAATTGTAGCCGCAGGGTTGCGCCCAAAAAGCCATGTCTGCTTAAAAGCCGTACGCCAGCGCAATCCCTGCGTCTTTGTCACTCCCCTAGTATCCTTTCCCCTCGTATATTTCAATAGTCACCAGGCTTATAGGATTCCAGACTCTGGGTAGAGCGAAGTTGAATATACTTCCACCACCAGCCGAAAGTCTTTCGTCGTGATAGAAATAGAGGGTTCTTGCATCGTACACTATCGACTCATTGCGGCTAACGACAGAGCCAAAGAAATAGATGGCCTGTTCGTTATCAAAGTGGGTTCGGTTGTCTTTTTTGTAGCTATAGCTGTTATTATTATCAATATAGCCACCCAGAAAATGGTTTGTGTACAGAATGCCATCAATCTGGGGGAACTTGAGAGAGCCAGTCTTGACTCCTGGGGCATCCAAAGTCTCATTCCAATAAGTAACATCGCGGAAAGCGGTTACTCCAGCAGGTATATTGCCTCCCCATTCAGCATGTCCAGAATAGAAGCTCTGGGATGCCAGGGCAAAATCTTGCAAGGTTGTCGCTGGATCGTATTTCCCATCGCCATCGATATCTTCGCCTGAGCCAGGGAGTACAGCACCGTTTTCATCCCGCTCGACTGTCCATATACCATCGCCCTCTCCCTGGTCTTTGGTGTTGGGTATCTGGTCTACCCCTGCATCTTCTACGCTTTTGTTTCGGGAATCGTTCATCCAGGAAGAAACCTTACTCTGCCATGTAGAAGAGGTAAAATCACTTAGCACGATGTTTTCTCTGGCAAAAAGCCCCAATATATCCTGATTCCAGTTGGTCTGTCTCCAGTTTTCCCGACTGGCTTCGCTATTGTTGGATGGGGTTCTTTCGCTTACAGGATTGCGGTAGAGTAGCCTTTGAGGGAGATAGGCATTGCGACCAGCATAGATGGCTCCCTGGCCTTTTACATAGCCTCGGATGATGACATCTCCTCGTACGACCACTGTGCCTTTGATTTCTATGGGGTTTTCATAAGTGCCTTCCAGATAGAGGTGCTGTTTGCCTTCATTGTCGCCCCAGATTCCATCGCAGATCACCACTCCGCCGACTTTAATGTAGCTGCCTTCCTCTTTTGCCTTTTTTTCATAAAGGGCCAGATTGGTAAGGTTGGGCATAGGAAGCATGTCTATATCATAAACAGGGCTTTGGCCTTGCAAACCAGCATAAATATCAGCAGGACTTCCACTGGCGGCAGGAGTTCCTACCACGGTATCCCATGTATAGATCCCACCATCCTGGTTGTTCATGGCTCCATCTAAGTCGTCGTCTATATATCCGATCAAATCCCATCCCTCACTTGAGGTAAATCGGGGTTTTCCTGAAATTTCGGGACGATAGTTGCCCATGCTGAATGTACCATTGGACCTGACATTGCCCTTCGCCACGATGTTGTTTCCAAAGAACCATCCCCAGTTGTTGATAAAGTATCCATAGTCAAAGACCTCTGCTACACTACAACTGATCTTGTATACGCCCTTCATTCGGGTGATGTGCTTTGCCACCTTCATATCAGGAAAAAAACCACGCACATCGACAAGCACATAGCGCAAAGAGTTTATAGTATTTCCTGTAATGTCTTTTCCAGGAACAGAGATTTCTTCAGGGCTAAGAATCTTGGTATAAACCCTGTATTCTCCTAATTTTTGTGTTCCTGATGCTGTTGTAATATTAAGAGGTTCATTGGCATAGAGCAAACAATTCTGGAATTCTGTATCGATCAGGCTAAAATCGATAGAATTGTTTTTATATCGGGACTGGATATGCTTTACGCCCATAGACAAACCAGATTCTGTGACATACCTGTTCTTTGCCTTATTGGACTGCTCGTTCACAAAATTCTGCTCGCTCGAAGTAATCACCAAAGAAGAATGTACTGTCAGAATAATGACCAGAGTCGCTATGCTGGCAATGAAAAGCACGGAGCCTTTCTGTTTTTTTTTAGGTTCCATAGGACACCTCCTCCCTTTTCGGGGTAAAAAATTTAGACATTCCCAAATAATAAAAATTATTTTCTAACAAAATAGTATAGCACAAAAAGGGGAAAAAAACTTTTTAGGCAAAAATTTTTTTGCGAAATTTTTTCCTATAGTCTGTTACAATAAGTAACAAAAAAAAAATTGCCTTTTCTCCCCTGTATGAAAATGCATAGAATATCAAGGCTGTTATTTTTTTCATCTTTGGCTTTTTTTTTGCACTATATTAGAAAAAAAATACCCTCGTTTCGGTACAAAACAAAAAGGAGATTTTGAATGTACAAACATTTTTTTCTTTTCCTGGTACTTCTGGCACTCGCCTGCTTTAGCCAGGCCGATGGCTGGATAGAAGTAAAACCAACAGGCGATGTTCCTCCCCCTGTTTCTGGTCACACCATGGTAGAAATGAATGGTAAATTCTATTTGTTCGGTGGACAGACAGTAGACGGAAGATCTATACTAAATACACTATTTGTATGTGAGTCATCTGGCAACGAATGGAAAAAAGAAGTCCCTGCCAATGATCCCCCTGCTGCTCGTTATGGACATTCTGCTGTTGTGTACAACAGAAAGATGTATGTTTTCTTTGGACAGGGTGCTCAAGGCAATCTGGACGATGTATGGGCCTATGACTATGCCCAGAAAACCTGGGAAAAGCAAACCACTCCCAGCACCTATGTTCCAGAAGCCAGAAACAACCATGCCAGTGCTGTTGCAGCAGACAAGGCCTATGTTTTTGGAGGCAAGATGGCTCCAGACAAATTCTTTGGAGATCTCTGGGCCTACAACTTTGCGGACAAGACATGGACAGTACAATCCTACACTCCCAGTGGCCCTACCTATGGAGCTTCCATGGCGGCTTCTGGTGGTAAGCTGTATATGTTCGGTGGACAGAATAGCAGTGGAGTGCACAGCGAAACCTGGGCCTATGACATTGCCCAGAAAATTTGGACCTACACCAATCCCAGCTCTTTCCCTCCTGCCCGAAAGCTTTCTGTTGCTGTGCAGAATTTAGAAAATCTGTGGGTATATGGTGGAACAGACAATGCCAGAGAAGGCGAAAAAAAAGACATCTGGCAATACAACTTCGCTACCAATGCCTGGACACAAAAAGCGGATGGCCCTGTGGCCCAAAGCCAGTCTGCTGGAATTCTTCTCCCCCAGGCCAATGGACAGGATGTAAGCATCTTCGTTTTTGGTGGTATCAGCCCTCAGGGAACCACCAGCACAACATGGCAATACTATTCCAGCCCTCAGCCTCCTGATCCTCCTCAACCTTCCCAGAAGGGAATTCTGGCCCAGATAGGAGCCTTGGGAAAAGGACGCCTTGCCCTGTATCGCCTGAGCTATGATAAAGACCAGGCTAAGGTCAAGATCGATATCCAGTGGGCACAGGACAAAGCCAAACTCAGTCTTTGGTATTTGCATGTGCCTTTTGGTAGAGCGGAAAATACAGAGCTGAATGAGCTAGAAGAAAGCCTGGAAGCCGTTAGTTCGCAAGAAGACCTGGAAAATTTCCATAGACAACACATCAGGCATTTTAAAAGGCTAAAAGTAGAACAAGCAGAGCAGCAGGAAAGAAAAGGCATTTCCCATACCATGAGTGTAAAGCATGGAACCCTTATTCTCTTTGTGGGTCATGATTCTCATACTCCTACGGCAAGAGACATCCAGGTACAAATCAGCGAAATGACAAATCTTCCCAAAAAAGTGCAATATTTTTTTCAGTTAGGCAATCCTGACAAGAACGATGTAGCGCAAAAACATTTCGTTCAATTTCCTGTAACTCCGTCCCGTTGGCATTCCTGTTATCCTAATGGCACAGGAAAAGAAAGTATTGAAAGTGGCAATGGTCTTTGGAAATGGAATTTTGAAGAAAAATACAAATTTGCTTTTATTCCCTTAGCCTTAATCACTTTTGAACTTCCTTAATCGCTCTTTTTCCCATCTCCGAATTCATCGGGGATGGGGGAGTCCTTTCGCACCAGCCGAAAACCTATTACTAAATTTTTCTGGTATAAAAATATTTCATCTTTATTACTAGAATAGCATTGGTTTATACCAGAGCTGATGTTTCCTCCTCTGTATACTCTGGTTTTCGCTTCTTCCTGGTTTGCTGGTTCATCCTCAAACCCTCTCTCAGGTTCGCATATTTCTTCTGCATTCCCCGCCATGTCATACAGATTCCAGGCATTGGGCTTTTTCTGGCCTGTTTTTTTTAGCACCGCCTTTTCCACGCCTTCTGGGCCTATGGCATTGTCTTTGTACCATACATACCCCTGGGGGTTTTCTTCGCCCCAAAGTCCCAGGGAAGTGCTTCCCGCACGGCAGGCATATTCCCACAAAATCTCATCAGGAAGCCCATAGTCTTTTCCTAAAGCCGATAAGAATTCTCTCTGGATGCTTTCCCAGGAAACGTATGTAGCAGGAGCCTGCTCATGCAGTAGAATATGATCGTGTACCTGCTCTTGATCTTTATACCACGGCCTGCTACCAACGATTCTTTCCCACTGCCTTTGGGTGATCTCCCATGGACTGATCCAGAAAGCCTCGGATACAAGGATCTGTTTCTGGGGGCCATCCCCTTCCCAGGAAAAGGCTCTGCCGTACAGAAAGCGTCCTGGAGGAAGGAATACCATAGGAAATTCTGTGCTTTTTTCCAGGAAGATCTTTTTTACAGGCCTGTTGCTTTGCTTTGCATAGGCTCTTTGGTATAGAATGGCATACTGTGACTGCGTTTTGTGATCCAATCTTGTCCAATAGGGACTTGCCATATCCAGTATCCACTTTTTGGGGGTATAGAGCATCATGTCTTTCAGGCAAAGAGCAGACAGATGCTCCAACAATTCCTTTTGCCATCCATAGTCTGTATGATAAAGCAAGGATCCGATCTTATAGAACTCTTGCAGCACTTCCTGCCTTTCTTGTCCTATAGACCAAAGGGCGTTTTGCGATTCTTCTTCTGGCAAAAGGGGGATCAACAGGAAAAACCTCGCCAGGCCTTTTCCGTGCCTCTCTTCAGGAAGGGGCATGCGAAAGCCCAGGCTTTGGCCTTGTTTTTTGGGGCTTTGTTGTTCCAGAAACGATTCCAGGCTTTTGGCCTGGGGGAAAAAGGTTTTCTGGACTCTTTTCCAGACCTCTTTGGCTCTGGGCATATCTTTTTTCTCTGCATGGCAAAGGCTCTGGAGCAACAGAATTTGAGGAAGATTCTGAGGGCTTGTTTCCCAGGCGAGTTGCAGGCTTCTTTGGGCAGGCTCGATTTTCTCCAAAAGCAAATAGCAGCAGGCCATCATCCAATGGCTACGGAAGTCGTTCTTCTGGCGTAAGGCCTGTTCAAAGTATAGCAAGGCGTGTTCGGCTTTTTTCTGGTGGAAGCAAGAGCAACCTTGTTTGTAGTGGATGCTGAGAAGGTAGTTCTGGTTCTGGAGCAACAGTTCCTTCTTCCGAAATTCGTTTTGCAATACAAAAGCCAGAAGAAAGATACAGAGTCCCTGGAAAAAAAGCAAAAGAACAGCCAGAGGATTGCGCCTGGACCAAAGGAAAAGCCTTTGCACCAGACCTATGGGCTTTGCCTGAAGAGGCCTGTTTTCTAAAAGATTCTCCAGGTCTTCTGCCAGCGAACGAGCACTAGGGTAGCGATCCTGGGGAGCTTTTTGCAGGCATCGGGAAACAATATATTCCAGTCCCTGAGGTACACGAGGATTGAGCTTTCTCAGGCATACAGGCTCTTTAGAAAAAATATCCTGAAGAACCTGGGCCGTTGTTTTTCCAGAAAAAGGAGGCTTTCCCGCAAAGAACTCGTAGAATGTCGCTCCCAGGGAATAGATATCGGTTCTTGTGTCCACAGGCTTTCCATTGGCCTGTTCTGGAGACATATACAAAAGAGAGCCTAGAACTTCCGAAGTATGAGAAAGGCTCTCCTGGTCTTCCAGCAATTTAGCAAGCCCGAAATCCATGAGCTTAGGCTCGCCTTGCTTTGTGACAAGAATGTTGGAAGGCTTTATGTCCCTATGCACGATGCCCTTTGCATGGGCAAAATCCAGTGCCCTCGCTATCTGGATAAAAAGAAGCACGCCTTCCATGACCTTGGGTCTGGTTTTAGGAAGCCAAGAGCATAGTGTCTTGCCTTCGATGTATTCCATGGCAAAGAAAAGTTCAGGGGAATCCTCCACATCATAAAGGCATACGATGTTAGGATGCTGGAGACTGGCCAGAACACGCGCTTCCCTGATAAATCGAGCCTGGTCTTTTGCCTGTTTTTTTTGCAGGATTTTTAAGGCTACTTTCCTGCCTGTTTTAGGCTCTGTTGCCAGATATACAATTCCCATGCCCCCACGACCCAGTTCTTTTTCCAAAAGATAGGAGCCGAAGTATGAGGATCCTGGATTCTCCCCAGAAATTTTTTTTGGGGGGGATTCAGGATGGGTTTGCCGTGCTGGCTCAAGCGGAGAAAGGCTTCTGGCTTCTGGAAAAGCGTTTTGTATATCCTGTGCCAGAGAAAGGGCACTGCAATAGCGTATCCTTCTATCCTTTTCCAGGGCTTTTTGGCAAATTTTTCGCAACGCTAAGGGAACAGATTCAGGAAAAGCCTCCAGGACAGAGGATTCAGAAGAAGCGACTTCTCGTAAAATTTCTTCCCGAGTTTTCCCTTTCCATTTTAAGAGTAGCTTTCCTGTGAGCATCTCATAGAAAATACAGCCCAGAGAATACAGATCCGAAGCAGGCCCTAGCTCTTTGTTTTTTCCCATGGCCTGCTCTGGAGACATATAGGCCAGAGTCCCCAGAATCTTTCCTGAAAGGGTCAGGCGAGCCTGCATGTCTCCCAGGATCTTGGCTATGCCAAAGTCCATGAGAACAGGGCTGCCATCCTGTTTTATCATGATATTCTGAGGTTTGAGATCTCTATGGAGAATGCTTTTCTGGTGGGCATAGTGCAGGGTTTCTGCAAGGCATACCATAAGAGGCAATGCCCTTTGCCACGCCAGGGGAGAGGAAAGGATCTGGCTGAGAGGATAGCCCTCAATGAGATCCATCACATAGTAGGGCAGGCCTCTTTCGATTCCCGAATCCTGGATGCCTACAATGTTAGGATGCTGCAAAACTCGCAGAATCTTTTGCTCTTGCTCAAACCTCTGCCTGGCAAGGGGGCTCATCTGGCTTTCTAAAAGAATCTGCTTGAGGGCGTATTTTTTCCCTGTCTCTGCGTCTTGAACCAGGTATACCATGCCCATATTCCCCTGCCCTAAGGGAGAGACTAACAAATATTTTCCTATCTGTTTTGAATTCATATATAAACAATTATTTTAATAAACGAAAACTAAGAACTGGATTTCCAATATTTTTTTTTGCCGAATCTCTTCTTGATGAATAGCATTGCTCTATGCTAGAGCTAATATGTCCCCCTCGATAGATCTTGCTACTCTTTTCTTCCTGGTTCATTCTGATTTCCTGTTTTATCTTCTGCTCCACAGCAAAGCTGGCATAGTCAAAAAATCCATTGCTACAGAGTTCCGCAGCGTTGCCTGCCATATCATAGAGGCCCCAGGCATTGGGCTTCTTTTGTGCCACTTTTTGGATTTTGGAGTGGAGGAAATTCTCTTTGTCGATAGCGTTTTCTTTATACCACAGGTATCCCTGGGCTGCTTCATCCCCCCAGAACCCCAGAGATGTTGTCCCTGCTCTGCAAGCGTATTCCCATTCGATTTCATCTGGCAGACTGTAGCCTTGCGTGGCGATTTTGCTCAGGAAGTCTGACTCGATTTTTTCATAGGAAACGCAGGTGATAGGAGCGTCAGGGTGTTCCAGGACATGATCTTGTATTTCTTCTTGTCCTTGCTCATTTTTCTTTCTCCACGGTCTGCTTCCTGCTATTTCCAGCCATTGCTTTTGGGTGGCTTCTGTGTTTCCTATCCAATAGGAATCCATCATAACAACCTGCCTCTGGGGGCCATCGCCTTCTTTTTCAAAGGCTTTTCCCAAAAGAAACTGGCCTGGCGGAACCAGGACCATCGAAAATTCTGTCCTGTTTTCTCTAAAAACTTTGTGTGCAGAGATTCCCCTCTCTTCTGCATAGGCTTTTTGGTATAGATTTGCGTACTTTGCCTGGGTTTGGGGTGCCAGCCTTGTCCAATAAGGGCTTGCCATATCGAGAATCCATCTGTCTTTTACATAGTACATCATTTCCTTGAGTTCCAGAGCGGGAACCTCTTGGAGCAAATTTTTGCACCATCCTGTATCTGTTTTATAAAGCACATACCCTGTTTTATAGAATTCCTGATCCAGCATTTGCTTTAGGGCTTTTTCTTCTGTGTAGCTTTCCCTGGCTTCTTTTTTTCTGAGAAAGTGTTGGGCTGTTTTATTTTCTTCGATGGGAAGCAAGGCCAGAAGAGCAAAGTAGCGAGCGTTGCTGCCTGCGAGCTTTTCCTCAGGCAAAGGCATGATGAAGTCCATTCTTTCTTTTAGATTGACATTGCTCTGGTCGGAAAGATAGGCATCCAGAGCTTTTTTCTGAGAATAGAATCTTTTTTTGGCATTTTCCCAAAATTCTCTTGCCTCTACCATGTTCTTTTTTTCTGCATGACAAAGGCTCTGGAGCAAAAGAAACTGTACAGGAGCATTTCCCATTTTTCTTTGCAGACACTCCTGGGCAAGTTCTATTTTCCCCAGGATCATATAAGAACAGGCCATCATCCAATAGCTTTTCAGATCGTCTTGTTGTTTCAGGGCATAAGAAAAAGACTGGATAGCATGCTCAAATTTTTGCTGATGGAATAGAGAGCACCCTTCTTTGTAGTGCTGCGCTAAAAGGTATTTTTGCTTTTCTTCTAAAAGCTCGTATTTTTTATAGTATTCCCTGAGGGAAAAAACTGCAAGCACAAGGCATATCGTGATTGCCAGAATCAGAACGGAAGCCACGCGATTGCGTTGTATCCACTTGGTCATCCTTTCGAGCAAATTAGGGTCTTTTGCCTGGATAGGCTTATTGGCAAGGAAAAGCTCCAGGTCTTTGCAAAGCACACGGGTACTATAGTAGCGTCTTTCTGCTTTTTTTTCCAGGCATTTGAGCGTTATGGTCTGTAGATCCTGGGGAATCTCTGGATTCAGTTCTCTGGGTGGGATAGGGTCTTTTTCTGCGATCTGCAAGAGTATCTGGTAGATTGTATTGCCATCATAAGGAGTACGATGGGTGAGCATTTCATAGAAAACCGCACCTAGTGCATAGATGTCCGTTCTCTTGTCTACCTTTTTTCCCCTGGCCTGCTCTGGAGACATATATTTAGGCGTTCCCATGATTTGCCCTACATGGGAAAAGCTCTGGGAAACATCCAGATTCTTCGCCAGACCAAAGTCCATAACCTTGACTGTGCCATTGTTTAGAACCATGATATTGGCTGGTTTGATGTCTCTGTGGATGATTTTCTGGCGATGGGCATATTCGATGGCTTCGCAAATCTGCCGAAAGATCTCCACTTTCTGCTGGATGCTCAACAAACCTTCCTGTATCAAGGCACTCAATGGCCTTCCTTGCAGATATTCCATAGCGATATAAGGCTTGGGTTGGTCGGAACTTTCCAATACCCTTACAATATTAGGATGATCCAGGCTCGCATTGAGCTGTGCCTCTCTCAGGAAACGCTTTTTCCATTCTTCATTGGCACTTTCCTCACGAATGCACTTGAGAGCGACAAGTCTGCCTAGCTTAATGTCTTTTGCCTTATAGACAACCCCCATCCCCCCTTTCCCTAGAATTTCGAGAATTTCATAGTTCCCGAACTGGCTATGAAGGCTAACAGGTCTGGATGGCATTACCCTGGTCACAGGTTTTGGCCCGCTTTTAGGCTGGAAAGCATCTTCCAGGGTACTCCAATTCTGGCTGTCGCAAGAAAGCAAAAAATCCATCTTTATCTTACCCGACTGTATAAAATTTTGTAGCTCTTCTCCAGAATAAGGCCCATAAACACTGCCTTGTTCCTGAGGTTTGATATACCATTTCCCTTGCATCGCATTGTGTCCTGAAAAGAAAACCATGGATAAACATAGATAGAAAAATATACTTGTGTAGCTCAATAGATTGTAGCCGCAGGGTTGCGCCAAGATCGTCATTTTCGGCGCAACCCTGCGGCTACAAATCATATAATCATTACATATCCGTTCGTTTAAGCCAGTTTTCCATATCATCTACTGCCTGGCTGTTATTTTCATATCTTACAAAGGATTTGCCCTGATAGAAAAGCCGTTCGGGCATCCAGGAAACAACAGGCAGAATAAAAAGAGGTAAAGTTTCTTCTTTGTTGTATATATTTTTTGCTTTTTTGAAGGCTTCTCTTGCTTCTTCCTGCCATATCTTTTTGGTATTTTCTTCAAACAGGCCTTCTTCTCTATCTATATAGATTTTATAATAATAGAGCCTCCCTACCAGATTCCATAGGTCGGCAGCTCCAGGGGACTTCAGCATGTCCTGCCCTTCCAGATGGATTTTTTTTAAAATAGCGTTGAAATGCTTATGGGAAGGCTCTGCGCTTCCTTCGGAAAAGGCCATGATAATATCTCTGACAAAAGGGTTGTCCAGATTTTGTATTGTTTTTACAGGGGCTACAGCATCTCTGCCTGGCTGCACCGTATCCTGGGCAGCTACAGGCACAGGATTATAGGAAGGCTTTTCCACAGGTATCGTAGCTATAAAGGCATAGCTCAGAAAAATTGCCAGAAGTCCCAGAAAACATGCCAGCACTATTGCCGTTTTTTTATATACTTTCCACAATTTCATTTCTTTCTCATTTCTGGGCGTATTGAGGATTCCACTCCTGACGATCTTTTTCTTCGGGGTTTCTTCCTCTTGCTTCTCCATTTGCTCATAAATTTTTTTCAATTGCTCCTGAGCGTGAATGCGCACTTCTTGTATTTTTTGTAATTCAGGCTCTTTGGCTACAGGAACTGGTGCTACAGGAAGCGGGGCTTTTTCTGCTCTTGGAGCAACTTTTCTTTCAACAACCTGAGGTTTTTCTTTTGGCCTGGCATCAGGAATACTCTCTTTTGCAGTGGAAGCTTGTTCTTCTTTATCATTTTCAGCCTGCAATAGTTCGTAGAATTTAATCATCTGCGTGGAGGCAACAGGCCCTCTCTGTTTTTTAGCAGGTGGCGGAGGTGCTTGAGGCAAAGACTCTTTTGGTGCCTGTCTTGCTGTCTGTCTTATGATTTGCAGATAGCTCGTCCAACAAACAGGGCAGCGCAAACGCTCCTGAGGATTATAGTAAAATACATGAAAAATTCTCGAACACTTAGAACACCTGTGCTCTTTGTACTGTATTTTATCCTGGAACGTCTGCAACTCTTCTTTCGTGATCGTTGTAGTATCTTCTACTAAAATATTGACAAGGCTCTTTTTCTGGCCTTGTTTTTGAAGCTGGTTACGAATCTGTTGTGCTTTTCTTAGCTCTTTGCCAGAAACATTTCCCAGAGCCTCCTTTCCGAAGTAAACCAAACCTTTCAGCACAAAATCTGGAATTTCTGGCCATTGGGCAGGAGGCGATTCCAGAAAGATTTTTTGCTCCTGTAGAAGCTCGTTCAACTGAGCCTGGTTTATATATTCCAGAGAAAGTAAAAGATAGCCTAATTTAGCTTCTGGAATTTCATGCTGTATCAAGAGAGCCTCTAAAAGTTGTTGATAGAGAATGAAACCTTTCTCTATCGCCAGCCTTCCGAGAAAAAGGTATTCGTATTTTTCTATTTCTACTAAAGCATCTAGTTCTAGCAATTCATCCATTTTTCTATCCATTTACTCAGCGTAATAAGATTCTACAAAATTGCCCATTTTAACATTATTGATGGTCAGCGTTATATCATCCAGAGCAGCGCATTCTCTTTCTCCAGAAGAAAAAGTAACAACGTATGTTACCAGGCTATTGGCATTGACATTATGCCCCAGGGACAATCCTTGTCCCAGATTTCCTGTCACAGTGCGGAATATTCCCTGGATGTCTGTATAAGAAACTGTAACCTGGAGGTTGGGAGACGTAACGCGATCAGGGTATGCTGTCCAGGAAATCGTACCTAGCTTTCCGCCTTGCGAAACCAGCATGCGATGGGTATAGGTGCTTGATGCTTCGAATATCCTTCGTGAAGGACGGTTTATATCGGGCAAAGGATTTGCTGAAGAATCAGACAGAGTATAAGCACGGAAATTCGATATGGTCGCATTTCCAGGAATATGCAATCTTTGATCGGGGAGCTTGAATACGCCATCGTTGGTTTCTTTCTGGTAGCGGTAGAAACCGCAAATATTCATGCTGTCCAGAGGGTTTCTTTCATTGAGAATGCAAAATTCAGGGTCTGTACGATCAGGCGTATCTTCGAAATGCTGCGCAATCATCGAAGCATTGCTTATTTCTGTTCCATCCAGAAAGATTCTCTGAGAAGCATTTCCATCATCCCATGCCATAAAAACATGATGCCATGTGCCTGCATCCCAGCCTACAAGATCAGATTTTATGACAACATCTCTTCTGGGAACAGGGAAGTAGTATCCTTGATTCTGTTGGTTTGCCTTCCATCTATTGAAAACAGGCCATTCTCCCTGCTGGTATTGCCACCCATCGGCATCCTGCCGATAGTGAGTTCCTTTCAGATTTCCAGCCGCATCATAGCAAGAAGCAAAGTATAGCCTGCTAAAATGAAGCTGACCAAAGGTATTCTTGAAGATATAGAACTGGATTCCTTCGGAAGCTTCCTGTAAAGAAGTTGGGATCTGGTATTCCCAGGCAAAATCGTCTGTCTGGGACGGATAGCGATCTGGATCAGGACTTTTATGAAGATTGACCTGTGTAGCACCAAAGAGTCCACACGCGATTTGTGCATTGGATGGTTCACTTAGCTTTACCCAAAATTCTAAAGCACCTTTATAATAGGGCAGACGATCATTCGTATTCTTGCTGGTTCTGGGCAATACTGTGGAATCGCCTTTATAGGTTTGCGTAGGAAAGTTCATCCCTCTTCTGGCACCCTCTCTTTTGTCATTGCTGATTAACGCTCCGATACTATAATATCTGGTCTGATCCAGCAATTCATATTGCCTTCTCTCCGAAAAGATTCCATCGTTTGCAAGGTTGTTGGAATCGGAGCGAATCTGGGAGAGCTTCATCTCGTAATTAGCTGCTTGTCCGCCATATAGGCTCAGAAATCTTTCAGAAGTAGAAGAGAGAATCTCTGGCTGTGTTCCTGAACTACGAACAGGCGCAAATCGCGAGCTGAACGTATTGATCAATGGGCTTGTGCCAAAGGGGCTATTGAATGTAATCTGAGGCTCCACCCTTCCTGTATGCACGTCCACATCCATCAGGATTCCTTTGCCTAAAACAGCAGGATATGTCGTTGTATAGGAAAAAGTAGGATTGTAGGATTGCACTGTAGCCTCGAAATCTTGCTGTGTTGTATGTCTCACGATTGCATACAGGGAAACATCAGTTTTCAGTAGCACAGAGCATATCATCTGGTTGTTGATTTTATTGACAGTATAACCAAAAGAGGAAATCTCGAAATTGCCCATGGAAGAAAAACAAAATTCCGTAGAATGAGTTCTTGTCGTACCATCAAAAAAATCGCTCTTTACCGTGCGAAAGCGAGTGTGTTGCGTTGGATTGAAGTGATTGTCAATCATATTGGGACTAAAGTTGGATTTTACAAGATCACGACAGGCCTTGAGCCATATTCTTTCCCCTAAAGTAGCATCTGGCGGAGGGTCAGAAGGGTTGGTATTCGGATGGTAGTTCGAAGCCCAAGAATTTGTAGGGAAATAGCTGGCATCCAGATAGGTATCCACAAAGTTTACAAAATCACCCCAGGATCGGAATGGCCCAAAGTTTTGTCTTTGTTGAATGATACGGTCTGCTATCCCCTGTGCATAAGTTTTGGAAGTGATAGGATTTGTAGATTCCAGAGAAATAGTCCATCTTGCAGGGAGGGAAGAAATATCTCTGTCTTGTTTGATCTCGCTGTTCAGGCTAGAATCTTCGTATTTCCTTCCAGAGCTACTATTATTGAGATAATAGGGCTGCGCCTTTACCATCAGGATTGAATATAGAACCTCTTTTGTCGCTGTGTTTATGTTTATAGGCGAACGCATTTCCCATACATATTGGGGAATGAGATGTGTCACGGAAAGAGGCTTAGAAGACGCATGATCTTTCACCATAGAGGTACTACGGTCTACCCAGGAAGAGACGCAAAGATTATTCCAGAACTTTAAGGTTTTAGCATCATCCCAGGAAAGCCCCAGATTATTCACCAAATAAAGCTTTATGGCTTCCTTGGTGTTCCATCTTTTGGGCAAAATGCCAGAGGTTGTGGCTGGCCATTGAGCTGAGTATGCGGTATACCAGACTCCGCCTGCTGTTCCTGTTCCTGCCAGATTTTCTCCTCGGATAATTCCTCCCGCGATCTGCGTTGCCTGAGTATCGCTAAAACCACAGAAAACAGCAAGATTTTTTATCATTCTCTGCAAAACAGCATCAGAGTAGCTTTGATGTGTAGAATTATAAGGAACAACAATATGGCTGTTGACATTGACTTGCCCTTGCAAATCCAAGATTTTCAGAGAATAAAGATTCGCAATAGAGACAGAGGCACTGTCACCTAATATACCAGAAGGATAATAGTATGGATAGTATATAGGATTATAGGGGGCACTTGCCATCTGGTAAGACACCCCTGCGATGCTATCCGATGAACTATCTTTTTTACAGGCATTTTCCAAAGAAACTTCTACATTATCCCCATAAGGATAACGCCAGGGTTGGTTATGAGCTGCCATATAGCTATACTGATTCATGTACTCGCTTAGCCTGCAAATCGCCATTTCTATACCAGCAAAGCAAGTAAGGCGAGCCTGAAGTTTATCGGAATAGTTCACGGCTATATTTTGTTCAATATAGGCTGAACGGGCAAACATGACAGCCATAGTCGCTATTACCATAAGGATTCCCACGATCATAACCAGGGCAATTCCTTGAGAGGAAACTTTTCTCCTCATCATTTTTTTTCTCCCAATATTTTTTCAGATTTCAAATCATCGCCAGCTTGCTGGAGTAGTCTCTCCAGATTTTTTTGCAACATATCCAGTCTTTTCAAGCCAAAAGAGGAGATATTTGTGTCTTTCTTGTCGGGTTCCAGATTATGCTTTTGATACAAATCTATACTAATAAGCTTTCCAAATCGGACAACCAGATCATGGTATTCTATCAGGCTATCTTTAGCGATAGAATAGCGGCAGCAAAATTGTTTCTTCTGAAATTTATTCAGGAGGTTCGTTTCTTCATGGACTTCCTGAATAAAATTTTCCAACCATTTTCGCCATGCCTTAAAGTCAAAATTTTGGGAGGAAGATAGCCTGGGCATACCGTGCTGTAGGATCATTCCATACATTTTTTTCATTTTTTGTATGCGTTCAGAATAAAAGTTCCGCAGAGTTTCCCCCTCTTCCTGAAATAAAGAGCTTGAGCCAAAAGGGATGATTTTTTTTTGGGATCGGATATTTTTATCTTTTGTGACTTCCTGAAGTTTGCTACGAAGAACAGGTATCTGGTGTTCCAGTAAAAAGGAAAGTTCTACCTGATAGTTGCCAGTATAGGCCTTTTGGTATGGCTGGTTGAGTGGCCCCCAATCTAAAGAAAACAAAATGCGATTCTGGTCTTTTTCTGGTACATATTGTAACGGCAAGTTGGTAGAACAAAGTTGCTGATCATAATAAAAGAGCGTGACATTGAGAAAAGCTCCATCCAGCATAGGATGAGCTATACCACGAATTTTTAAAAAAAACTCGTCTCCCCACTTATATCTTTCATATTCCAGCCGTGCCTGCTGGATTGTAAAAAGGCTTATCTCTTTTTTCGCATTCTCTGTTTGTCCTGAAAGAAAGTGGGGAAAAAACAATAGAAAATAAAGGAGAAAGTATCTCCATTGCATTTTCATATCCTTCTATAAAAATGACTTTACAAGATAGTTGCATCAAGGTTTCTTTTTCGGGATTAAATCATAGTTAGTATATAAAAGAGCAATTTTCGTTTCGCTCGTGATTTTTTCCAGGATGTTTCTTTTTTTGTTTTTTTCCTCTAGTGTCATGGTTTGCTCATATATTGTTTTGGATATATGCTCCAGGGTGGTTTTGTATTCTAAATCAAAATACAGAGTCCCTTCTGTTGTCCCAACCTTGGCTTCATTTTGCATGAGCGTGCCTTTTCTTGTGATTTTAGCAACAGCTTTACGATTATTATGAGAAACAACCTGGGCAAACTTCAGGTCTTCTGTCTGCGTTCCCATTTGCCTTCTGTTCCATTCATAGCCTACAGGAACGCTTTTATTCGGAATCAGATGGAAGGCACTGCTATTACCTAATGGATCTTTCCCTATAGGAACCATCTTATATTTTACATCCTGTTTTTTCGTCTTTGGATCTATTTTTTGCTCTTCTTCTACCATTTGCCACGTTCCAATAACTTCTCCTGTAATCTTATTAACTCTATATACAAACCCACCTGTAATAGAAGAAATATAAGGTTCTATGTCTGGATATTTACTTGCATTTTTTACTTTTTCTGGTGTATCTACCTCACAAAGCATCGTTCTTTCTGCATCTAACCGAATTTTACCTTCCCTGTGTAAAATTCTTACGACAACAAAATCGCCTTCCGAGGCCACGATGGTATGATACACTTTACACTGTAAATGTATTTTTTGGGTTCTGAGCAACTTAGGTTTATCTTTTTGAACTTCAAAACGCTCGTTGATAATGGTGGTATTTTGTGTAGAAATACATTCAAAACCTTGCAAATCACTCCATACAAGAGAATATTCTTTCTTTTTTTCCTGGCAAACAAGGCAAGGAAGCAAAGACAACAAGAAGAGTATAAAATATATTTTGCCCATGATGGCTCCTTTTCTGTTTTTTAAAAATTTAAACCACAGATAAACCAGATGAAACACAGACTATTTTCTTCGAAGATCCGTGTTTATCCGTGTTCATCCGTGGTTCTTTTTTTTTACTACTACGGATTCGATTCAGAAAATTTAGTGAAACTATTCCTTAGCAGCGATTCCTGCTGTCATAACATAATCAGGATGGAAACTGAAGAGTTCATAGTTGTTTCCAACGTTATAGACATAGCCTTGGTAGGATGTAGTCTCAATTCTGTCTACTGTTACGATTTCATTGGAACCACAAATGAGTCTGTCGCCTTTCTGTATATCGCAGGCTCTTTTCTTCTGGAGCATATCGGTGGTCAAAAGAAGGTGATTGTATGTAACAGAACCTGGGAGTAAAGCTCTGCCATTGGCATCATAGAACATATAGACAAGCCCTGTATAATAGTCGCTGCGTACCAGCTTGCCTGCTGCTAGAGTCATACCATTCTTCCAGGCTTCTTCTATGGTGCATCCTTCTGTTAATTCTGTAGAGGAAACAAAACAAATATTATGTTCGGTTCCTGTAATAGTTGTTCTGGAAATACCGCTTGTTGTAGTACTTACATTGGTAGTGACATTGGTGCTAAGCGTCCAGCCTAAAAGATCTGTGCCTTGTTCGGAGAAAACTTCGGCTCTTTTTTCACGGATGTCGCTTTTCAGGTTGAACTGCTCTTTTCTGAGTTTTGCAAGCTGAGACATCAAGGCAGTGTGTTGTTTATCCTGCTCTGGATTGCTTCTATAGCTCTGTATACTTGCAATCAGCCGCTCAATGTTCTCTTCTACTGTAAACAGATTGGCATACAAAGTGTTCAAGCTGGATACATCGTCTCTTACTTGCTGCTCTGTGTCTCTTCGGATCTGGAAAGAGTTGCTGGAAGTAGCCTGAGCATCGGTTTTTTTGTTCCATTTTTGAGCCCAGTTGGATCTCTGAAGAAATTCTTCTTCATTCCAGGTAAAGGCAGAACCAGCATCTACAATATCCCAAACGGTAAAAACCATATTGACTGCCGAAGCCGTGGTAGTGGATGTTGTTGTTGTAGTTGTGGTACTTCTTGTTCCTGTTTCTGTTGTGTTGTATACATCTCTTACCCAGTCATAAGTGCTGATACCACCACTGTTGTCTCTATCTTCCAGGAGGATGGTTTCTACAAACTGGGAGCTTGTCTGGCCGCTCCAGCTCTCACTGCTGCTAGAGCTGCTGGAGCTTGTCTGGTTGTAAAGCTCTTGTGCAGTGCTCGCCCATCGGGTAGGCGTTGCACTAGGATTGAAGCTCACGTTGACATACTCATTGACATTGGATGCATAAATATTGGTAACAAAGCAAACTAGCAAAAGAAAAATAAAAAGATTTCTCATACATATTTCCTTTCTTTAAATAATAAAGAAAATCAAAAATTTTTTAACACCCTCTTTGCTGCTATCCAAGGCAAGCAAAAAGTTCTAACTTTATCTTGCCATAAAATAAAAAAAAAGCAAGAGATTTTGCTTTTTTTTGTTTGATATAATTTGCTTGTATTTATATTTTGTTTTACAATAGATTGTAGCCGCAGGGTTGCGCCAAAAAAGATGTGTCTGCTCAAAAGCCCAACGCCAGCGCAATCCCTGCGTCTTCGCTATGGATCGAAAGATTTTTCTCAATCCAGTCAAAAATTTCCTAAAACTTTTTACAACGGCCAGAATGCAGCGTGATTCTGAGAAGTTTTTCCTGAACTTCAGGAGAAAATACATGCTTGCCGCCTAATTTCCATTGCCACTGGCTTTTTTCATTGGGGATGTTCATGCGGACTTTTACACCGCTGTCTTCATCTATGTTAGGAAGGCCTAAAATATCTTGCATTTGAGCAATAGCATAACGCACTTCCTTTGAATTCCAGAGAAGATAGATGACTTTCCAGTGTATTTCGTCTTCTGTATGAGCGAAGCCCAGATGGAAATCCAGGTATTTCACAAAAACTTCTTTTTCTTCTGGAGTTCTTTTCTCGCTTGTAAACCAGCCTATCAAAGTTTCATTATCATGAGTGCCAGGATAGAATACACGTTTTCCTGTACGACCAGCATTATGAGGGAGGAATTCATGCGAAAGCAGAGGAAGAAGCGATTCGCCTGGATAGAATAAACGTTGCCAGTCTTCTTCTCTATGGAGATTTCTTTCTTTACCTGCCAAATAAGAGAAAGGAATACATTCACTTGCATTAATACGATAATAAAGATCCTTCCATGGGCCAAATTGGAATATTCCCATTCCAGGTGCATTCAAAGCTTCTCTTAAATCATTTACTTCTTTTGTGATTACCCCTAAATCTTCTGCTATGACAGGCATTTCGTCCACTTCCATATTTAAATGGTATGCAATATGTCTGAAAAGAGATATTCCTGGCCCTTTTTTCCATGCTCCGAATTGAGATGTCTTGATTTCATTGCCATCTTCATCTGTGGTTAAGAATTTATCGGCAGGAACTTCCCAATAGCCAGCAAATCCACGGAAATGGTCTATTCTCACTTCATCAAAAAGACAGAATTGGTGTTTTAAACGGTTTGTCCACCAATCCAGTGCTGCAGGATTCAGACTTTGCTCTTCGTGATCCCAATACCAGCGATATATAGGATTTCCCCAGAATTGGCCATATTTAGGCGAAAAATAGTCTGGTGGAACGCCTGCATAGCAAAGCTGGTTTCCTTCCTCATCCAGCTTGAACACATTTTTGTTTGCCCAAACATCGGCACTGTCAGGTGCGACATAAATGGGGCAGTCTCCAACGATTCTTATATCCAACTCTTTTGCCAGAGATTTCAAGCTATACCATTGATCGCAGACGACCCATTGAATAAAGCGGTAAAAATCTGCGTTTTCCACTAACTTCTGATAGTTCAGAAGACGCTCTAAAGACCAGTTGATCATGTCACTGGCCTCTGTTTGCCAGGAATCTATGCTTCCACTGAAAGCATTTTTCGTATTTAAATTTTTAAATTCTGTCAAATTACGATCAAAAATTTCTTTGTTCCTGAACTCTTCATTCCATTGAAACCAGGTTTCTTTGGTTTTATCGCCAAAGTGTATTTCTTTTATTCCCATGAAATAAGCATAGTCTTCCAGCCAGTAAGCCTGGCTTTCCAGAAATTCTTGGAATTTGGGGCTACTTGACAGATGTTTTTGCTTGAATACCTGGTATGCCTTTCTTAAAAGAGGCATTTTCTGTTCCCACAAGAGGCCATAGTTGATCTTATTCGGATTTTCCCAATCGAACTTATGGTAGTATTCCTCTAATTCTTCTTTTGTCAGGAGCTGACGGTCTGGATTTTCCACAAGGTCATATAAATCAATATAATTAGGACTAATAGCAAAGGCGGAAGGAGAATAAAAAGGCGAATCATCCACAATGGTGGTTCCCATAGGCAAGACCTGCCATATTGTCTGGCCTGAATTTTTTAATTGCAAGAGAAAATCTCTGGCAATTTTTCCAAAGTTTCCTATATCTTTATCTGGTAAAGCAGAAACAGGAATTAAAACTCCGCTGATGCGATCTTTTAACATGGATTTTGAACTCCTTTTCGGTTGAGAAGGCAGAATTTATATAGATGGAAGTTGTCTAAGTCTAAAAAAAAATCCATCTTCCCAAAAAGAAGATGGATTTTTTGGTGGAGGCGGCGGGAATCGAACCCGCGTCCTGTAACAGCCTGATAAAAGCCTCTACGTTCATAGTTTGTACATTGTTTTCACACACCAGACATCTACAAACAAATTTCCGATGCGCAAGCTTAGAGATATTTCGCTAAAGCATTCCCAGAGCATAATGCTTTGCTATCTTGCTAACTGCGTCTTTTACCTCACGCAAGAGAGAAGCAAAGACGTGGCTACAATTAGGCAGCCATTCTTACAGGTGCATCCGCACTTAAAATTTAAAGTTATTCCAGGTTTTTACGAGGCATCCTGGCCCTCGGAACGCCACCCTTATCGAAACATTGCCCAGTCGATACCAAGATCGCCCCCAAGAATGAAACGATAAAGCATAAAGATTATAATAAAGTTTTTTTTAAATGTCAATATCTTTTTGATTCTCTGTTGGCATCTTTTTTCTTGAGGTCTTCTCTTTTATCGAATTTCTTTTTTCCTTTTGCCAGCCCTAGCTCGACTTTAGCCCATCCCCTTTTGAAATAAAGAGAAAGAGGCACCAGAGTATAACCACGCTGCTGCAATTTGTTACGCAATTTGATGATTTCACGTTTATGCATCAAGAGCTTTCGTTTGCGTATAGGATTATGGTTTGTATAGCCACCACTATTGTAAGGAGCTATATTTAAATTTAGTAACAATAGCTCATCATTTTTATTGACTTTACAATACGAATCCGAGAGGCTGACCTTCCCTTCTCTGAGAGATTTCACCTCTGTTCCTTCCAATTCGATCCCCGTTTCGTATTGCTCTTGTATAAAATACAAATGATATGCTTTTTTATTTTTGGCAATGACTTTTGACTCACCTGGAGATTTTTTCATAATTTGAACTCACAAAATAATTTTTAATACTCTCTGGCAACAATCACTCTGGCACCAGGATAAACGCTAGGATTGTTCGTCACTACAATGCGATCTCCTGCACTGAGTTTTCCCTTGCTATCTAAAATTTCTATCCAATCTCCTTCTCTGTCTCCTATAATTACAGAGACATATTCTATGCTATTGTCAGGAAGAATTTTAATGATGGTGTTTTCCTGTCTTTGACGCAGTATAGCATCGCAATGTACCATCAGGGCTTTCTCTACTTCTTTTAAAACAGCACTGGCTCTGCAGAACATCCCTGATTTGATTTTCCCCTGCACGTTTTCTACCAACAATCTTACAGGAAAATTTCGATCTCTGCCAGCATTGGGGACAATCTCTATGACCTTCCCTGTGAATTCTTCACCAGGAAGGGCATCTATGCTGATGATAGCACTCATGCCTGGTTTAACAAGATGAATATATCTTTCAGCTACATAAAGAGTTACTTTAATTTTGCTTAAATCCATGACATTCGCGATGATTGTCCCAGGAGTTACCCATTCCCCCTTTTCGATCTTTTTTTCTACAATTTGTCCAGAAAAAGGAGAAAGTATTTTGGTTTTGCTTTGATAAACCAGAGCTTCATTCCATTCTGCCTGGCTCCTCTGCCATTCTGCTTTTGCCGATGCAATCAACTCATGGCGATAGCCTTTTTGGTAAAGATAGAAATCCGCTTTAGCCTTTTCTAGTCTTGCTTTAGATGCTTCAAAGGCGAATTTGGCTTGTTCCCATTCACTTTCGGAAATGTTCTTTTTATGATAGAGATCGCTTTTCCTTTTGAACTCCAAGGCCAGAGGCCTGAGTTCTGCTTCGATTTCTTCCAGACTTGCCTTTTTTAAGCCTATTTCTTCTACAAGATAGCCTGATTTCAATCTTTCTAGTTCCGCTTCCTGCTTTTTCATTTCCGCTTCTTTTGCCTTGGTTCTTGCTTCCCAAATTTCTGGTTCTATCATAACCAGAGTCTCGTTTTCCTTGACTTCTTTGCCTTCTTCAAAAAATACCTGGGTGACAAGCCCCTCTATAGCAGCAGCAACTTTTGCCTCTCTATATGGATTGGTAACACCAATAGCAGAAACTTTCACCAAAAAAGGCCTGGATTCTATTTTTCTGCTTTCTACCTGGACAGGAGGAGGCCCTTGTGGCCCTGGCTGAGATGCGCCTTCTTCCTGTTTAGGAGAGGAGAGCGACTCTGAAGAGGAAGTAGAGGGTTCGCAAGAACACAATAATAGCAAAACGATCAAACAATATAGCAATTTTAGCATGATAGACTTTCTAAGCGATTGACAAACATCGGATAATTCTAACGAATGATTTGGGGAATGATAGCAAAAAAACGCTGAAGTCTCAATAAAATTTTTGCTTCTTCTTGTTCTATATAGCAACAGTGGTAAAATTTTTTATTTTGAGAGAACAGAATTTGTTAGAGATGCGCTCTTTCCTGATCTGATTAAGCTTAAAATAACCTTGCATTTACACTTTTCTTCTTTTATAATCGAAATCCATTACAAGATGTAAGACGATTTCAAGAGGTAGCCCATAAAAGAAAGGAAGATTTTTTGAGCATTTTAATTAAAAAATATAGCAACAGAAGGCTTTACCACACAGAAGAGAAAAGATACATTACCCTGGAGGACATCGCCAAAATAATACAGCAAGGCAAAGATGTAAACATTATAGATAATGACAGCAAAAAAGACATTACAGAGGAAACTCTCCTACAAATCATTGTCAATGACTTTCAAGGCCTTTTTTCATCATCTCTTTTGCACCAGATGATTCGATTGCAAAGCCAGGAGTTTCAGGAATTCCTTCCTTTTTATATGAGAACAGGTCTGGAATACTACATCAATATAAACAAACAAATGGATTTATGGAAACAAACAGGCACTCCAGGCCTCCTGGCTGATTTCTTCCCCTTCTTTAAAGCAGAGACGAAGAAGAAAAGGGAGAAAAAAACAACAAGCTGAGAAAAAGGCGAGAGAAATATATACTGGAAGGAAGGGTGCTTCAGTGGAGAGAACCAGGCAATGATTTCATCTACAATGATCCAACAGAACAAAGGCAGATATAAATATGGAAATCCACTCTTTGTTTGTTCAGGCAAAAAAATATATCAAAAAAGCAATCTTGCTAAAAGGTTTATTTTTTTTGCTATTTCTGGTTTTCATGAGCCTTTTCATGCTTTTTGTATGCGATAATTTTTTGCGATTGCCAGCAGGAGTCCGTATTTTTTTAGTCTTGCTAACAGGGCTGGCGATTTTGAAGGAATTTGGCAGCAGGCTATTCTGGCCTTTAGTACAAAGGTATAGCAGGGAAAGAGTCGCTGTTCTCCTGGAAGAAAAGTACAACATTCCTGACAACCTTTTCATCAATGCCTGTTCTTTCCAAAGCCAGGATCTGCTGGAAGAAGAAAAGCTCTTTGCAAAGGACACGATAAAAAAAGCAGGGGATTTGGCGAAAGACATGGATCTTTCTTTGTTGATGGAAAAGGCAAAGCTGCGCAAATCAGGATTATACCTTGCAGGAATCGTGTTTTTCTTTGTTTTATATAGTATAGCCTTCCCAGAATATCTGACGAATGCTTTCTGGCGTTATGTACATCCCCAGGAAGACATCCCACCAATAGGACGATTTTCTTTAGTGGTAAATCCTGCCAGAAATATCGTCTTGCTTGAGGGGGACAGCCTGGAAATCGAATGTGGGGTGAAACCATCGCCCTTCAAGGAAATCCCCTGGTTTGTATATCAGGAAGGGAAAGACTATCTGGAGACTGTTCCTTCTTTCGCACAAAGAATCGAAATGAAAAAGAACCAGGAAAAATATCATATCGTTTTTCCTGAGATAAAGGCCTCTTTTTGCTGGCGCATTTTTCTGGAAGACACCTATACACCTAGCTTTAAGGTCAATATCATTCCTTTTCCCAAAATACATTTTTCTTCTTTTTATGTCATAGAACCAGAATATACAGGTTTTCAAAAATACGATTACCCTGGCCCGCCTTCTAGCATTTCTGTACTTTCTGGAGCTTCTGTGTGTGTGAAAATCCAGACAGATTGCCCTGTGCTAAGCCTTTTCTGGGAAACAGAAGAAAAAAAAATTTCTATGGAATGGACTGGCTCTGAATGGACAACTTCTGTTCTGCTTGATCAGAAAGGCACTTATCGTATCATGGCAAAACTCCTGAATGGAAAGGAAATTTCTCTTGCTCAAAATGAAATTCTGCTCAAGAGCGATCAGGTGCCTCAGGTAGAATTTGCCACCAACGATTTCCACCGAATTGTTTCTCTGGGAAGCACAATCCATGTCATTTTGGAAGCAAGCGACGACTATGGCATAAAATCACTTTCTCTCCATAAAAAACTTGTAGAGGAATCCACTACACAAGAAAGCCTGAAAGAGTGGGTCTATCTTGGCCCTCCAGGGAGCAAAGGCCCGATCAAGGAAGCTCTTTCTATACAAATATCGCCTTCTTTATTTCAGGGAGGCAAGACGTATCTTCTGGAAGGCCAGGGAAAAGACTTCTGTCCTGGAGACAGGACGGGGAAAAGCAAGCCGTTGCTTCTCAAGATCAAATCCTGGGAAGAGGAATCTTTGCTCTCAGGGGATGAAATGGCAAAGGCATTTCAACTTCTGCAAGATACCATCCAGGAGCAGAAAAAAGCTCTTGGCCTTACAGAAAATTTTCAGGCATACCTTCTGGAAGCCTTGAAAGAAAACAATCGCGATCTTCATCAAAAAGAAATGGATAAGCAGCAAAAATATACTAAAAATCGCGCTGTATGGGCTATTGCCGAATTTGAAAAATATGAGCAGGGAAAAGAATATGCCAGAGCCATCTCCAGAATAGTAGACGGAGAAATGAACTGGGTAATAGAGGATATTCTAAAATTAAAAAACGCTAAATCTTCGGAATTAAAAGCGTTTTTAGAAAAAATACAAAAAAGACAGGAATACATTCTGCAAGAACTGATCGCTCTCTTAGGAAAAATAAGGGAAAAGCAAAAACAAAGTGAAGAAAAACCGCTTTCTGCATCCCATACTCCAGAAGTGACTTTGCAAGAAACATTCAAGACACTTCAGGATGATCTAAAAGAATTCACAAGAGCAGAGCGTACAATTTTAGAAAGAAGCAAGACGCTTCTGGACAAGACCCCCGAAGACCTGACGAGTGAAGAAGAGAAAATCTTGGGGGAACTGGCACGAGAGCAGGAAAAATGGTCGAAATTTTTAGAAGAAAAGCTCACAGACTTCAGCAAGCTGCCTCTCCAAGATTTTAGCGATGCTTCTCTTGCCCAGGAATTCAACGAAGTCTATCAGGAAATCCAGCAGGCAGCTAAATCTTTGTATGAAAAGAAGATAGAGCTGGCAGTTCCCCATGAGCAGTCTGGCCTGGAAAAGGCAGAAACGCTGATCCATAATCTGGAAAAATGGTTGGAAGACACGCCCGACCACAGAAAATGGCTGATGGAAGAGCCAGAACAGCAAGAAGACATTCCCCTCGCAGAATTGCCCGATGAATTGGAAGACATTGTCGGAGAGCTTCTGGACAAAGAAGAAGAAATGGGCGAGGATGTAGAAGATGTCAGCAGTTCATGGATGGATTCTCTGGACAAAGGAGCGGGATGGGCTGTTATGGACGGGCCTATTTCCAACATGAGTGCCAAAGGCGTGACAGGAAATCTTTTGCCCAACAAGAACGAAATTGGGGGGCGTTCGGGAGAAGGCCGAACGGGCAAAAGCCATGGACAGATGGTAGAGAAAACAGCACAGGGAAAAGGAGGCAGAGAGACACCCACTCGTCTCAGTCCAGGCCCTTTTGAACAGGGAAGCATAGAAGATACCTCGAAAGACAGCATAGGGGGCGCAACAGGAGGTGGCAAGTTGTCTGGATTCTCTGAGGAAGGACTGGTCGGCCCTTCTCCAACGCCTCTGCTCCAAAAAATGGCCAGGCTGGCAGAAAATCAGGTAAAAATGCGCCAGAAAGCAGAAAAAGTCTCTGCCTCCCTCAAAAAAAGCAGAATGCCTTCAGGGGATTTAGAAATAGCCATCGCTGAAATGAAAAAAGTAGAGCAGGCCATAGAAAAAAAAGATGGGCTTCCGCTCAGACAAGCCTTTAGCAGAGCCCTGGATGCTTTGTCCCTGTCTAAAAAGTCTGTCAAGAGTGAAGCTACAATACGAAGAGAGCAAAACAAGCTCCCCATGCGCCATCGCCAGGAAATCATGGAAGGCTATAAAGAAGGATTTCCAAAAGCCTATGAAAAAATCATCAGCGAGTACTTTAAAAGAATTGCCAGCGAGTAGCCAGGTAGTGTGTTAAGTTTCATAACTTTTAAGCAATAATCACTTAAATTGCAATGGTTTGTAGCCTCAGTGTTGCGCCGAAAAAGTCATCTCTGCTTAAAAGTCTGACACCAGCGCAATCCCTGCGTCTTTTGACAATAGAGACTACATGTAATGCAAAAAAAATTTTTGTCGCCCGACCTACTCAAGGTATATTCCTGGAAATGATAGGCCCTATACTGTTTGCAATCGCCAGAGGCAATTTTTTCCATGCAGAAATCATCAACCTGTATTTAGGATTTTGGGGATTCACGCAGGGCATTTCATCTCCATGAGATAGCCAGTATTGCCAGTGTAAAACTTCGGGATAGGCACCCCATTGCTTTTTAAAGTTGTATGTCCCACTGTCAGGAGAGGACCTTCCAAAGTCAAAAAATTTGTATCCTTTCTGGCAAGCAAACTCTATGACACTCCAGTATAAAAGCATATTAGGGCTAAGATGATTGTATTTTCTAATGGTGGAGGCTGTCCATATCTCTAATGTGTCTTTAAATCCCAGGAGAAAACCTGCGCCAACCGCTTGGTCGTTAAGGTATACACAGCAAATGTCGCAGCAGGAAGGCATATTCTGTAGGGTATCCATGAAAATTTTTTTTGTCCATACAGGCGTTCCCAGATCGCGCATATTCGTAGAAAATACCCTGTAAAAATCATCTACAAGCTCTTGTTTGCCAAATTTCACGTGTAGCTTTTCGTTCATAGGCTTTTTTATCTGGCTACGCAATTTCGATTTAAAACCATCCCATATTTCCTGGCTATTGTTTTTCAAGGGCATGACCATGCGAACTTTATGGGTCTTTGTCGGTAGCTCTGGAAAATAGGATGCAATATGTCTTAGCTCAATATGCGAAGCATGGATTTCTTCTGCCGTTTCTACTGCCCTGGAAAGAAGCAGCCTGGCAATCTCCAGAGAATCGCTGAGTATGCCACCATAGTTGAAAAAAGGGACAGAAGTCAGAAACGTCCCAAACAATCTGCTTTTCGAGAGAACCAGAGGCAATATACCGCATATATCTCCTTGTTCCTTTTCAGCATAGAAATAGTATGTCCTCAGGCCAAAGGCTGTTTGTATAATCTTTTTCCAATCCAGGAGATGATAGCAACAGGAGCCTTCTTTCTGGAGAACATACTGATTCCATCGATCATGAACTGTCGGGTCATGTTCCTGGTATAGTACTATTTTCATTATTTTTTCATGCTTTCAGGCATTTGTACTGCTATGACTTCGCCACGTGCACAAACCTTTTGGTTGGCAAGTACCTGTACAGAAACAACGACTTTGCGCCCTTTAACCTCTTTGACTTTACCCCGAATTTCCAAAGTCACCCCCAGGGGTGTTGGAGCTACATAATCCACATGAAGGGATGCTGTAACAAATCGGAATGCAGGTAAGCTGTCCATCTCTCTGTTTTCTGCTTTATAGGCTGCTGCCGATGCGGTTCCTGTTCCATGACAGTCTATCAAAGAGGCGATCAGCCCACCATAAACATATCCTGGAATGGCGATGTGGTATTCTTTTGGGTCAAATCTGGACACAGTTTCTTCTCCCTCCCAATAGGTCTTGATCTGGTGTCCATGATCATTTAGCCGTCCACAACCATAACAATAGCTGACATCATCAGGGTAATAATCCTGGAATGCTTTCGTACTCATAAAAAATCCTTAAAATTTATAATGTTTGAATAGAAATTTATAACGAAAATATTAGATAGAATATAGAAAGAATTTTTGAAAAAGCAAACTTTTTCCTATTTCCATTACAATAGAAAATGTTAGAATTAAAGAAATTTTTTTTATGACAACTTGTGTTGTATATATTGATAGGACTTACGCAGACTTCTTTGCTCTTTGATAATTAAGGATTCTGAAAGAAAA
>CALKWO010000250.1 GCA_938003875.1 uncultured bacterium | reverse complement strand
ATCTCTAAAATTCTTTCCCAGATATTTTTTTCTACCTCGTAAGCTGTGTTTCCCTCTTCTACCGATTCTTGTAAATATTTTTTTAAACCATCCAGCCCGTTTTCCAATTTTCCCCAAATTTTTTTCTGGCAAAATTCTTTTACATCAGATATTCTTTCCGTCATCATCGACTCTCCTTAATATATTGTTTTTTTGGGAGAGTTATTTTCCACAATTTTCTTCAAATTTCAAGCTATTTTTGGGTTTCAGCTCAGCGCAACGTCGGTTACGCCCTTTTCTATTTTAGAAAAACAATTCAAAGTCAAAAAAATCGGTTTGTTTGGTTCCTTTTCCCGTAATGAAGCGGCAGAAGAAAGCGACGTTGATTTTGTAGTAGAGTTCTCTGAACCATTAGGTTGGGAATTCTTCGATTTGCAAGCTTTTTTACAAGAAAAACTAGGAAGAAAGGTAGACCTGGTTCCTCTACAAGGTCTTAAACCAAGATGGAAAAAAATCATTGCAAAGGACATTGTTTACCTATGAGCAAAGGACTGCCTTTAAGAGAGAATTTTTATGCCAAAGCATGATAAAATCCAGGCTTTTATCCAGAGAGGAACAGAGTTTTTGCAGAAAAGAGCAGAGCCTGCGGAGAAGCTTTTGCAAGATATTGCTCTTGTCGAAAGCGATGTTCAGAAACTCCAGAAGCAAAAGGAAGCCCTGCTGGAAAGAAAGGCTTTTCTGAAAGAACTTCTGGCTCCCTTCCCAGAGATTTACATCGGTCTGAGCCAGCTTTTGGTATCTCTGCCCCCAAAAAATGAAATCTCCTTGCAAAGCCTTCTAGCCTCCTGTATGCCTTTGCCCCAGACACCCATTCCCGCCCACTGGCAGTCCCTGGGGCTTAATAGCCAGGGATTCTGGCATTACCTGGACACAAAAACCAAGGTTGTCTTGATCCACATTCCCGCAGGCAGGTTTTGGCTTGGGGCTTCGCCTGAAGATAAAGATGCGTATGATGACGAAAAGCCTTCTCAGCAAGTTTTTCTGGACGAATACTTCATGGCCCAGACCCCTCTAACCTGTGGGCAATACAAAATTTTCTGGGAAAACACAAAAGAAAAAGGCAGAAGAGAAGAGTTGTTTTCTCATGTATATGAAATCTTGGGCGCAGACGAGTGGCTGGAATATTCCAAAAAGCTGGATTGGTTAGGAGAAAAAGGCTGGAATTTTTTTTATTGCAGCAAAGAAAATCAAGATTATACAAAAGCTTTTTTTCAAAACAGAGAAGAAATGCTTTCCCTACTTGGCAAGGGACTCCAATGGTGGACAAGACCTAAAAAAGCCCCTCTTGCCTGGGAAGAATATGATGACAGCCATCCTGCGATAGGGGTAAGCTGGCTGGAAGCCTATAGCTATTGCCTTTGGGCAGGCTATCGCCTTCCTTCGGAAGCGCAATGGGAAAAGGCAGGCAAAGGCGGTCTGTTTCTGGATGGAGAGGAAAGAGCCAAAGTTCCCAACGACAAGCCCAAGAGAGTCTATCCCTGGGGAGATGTGTGGGACAAAAATAAGTGCAATAACAGTGAACTAGGCCTAAACAGAACCACCTCTGTAAACGACAGTCGCTTTGACTCAGGCCTTTCGCCCTATGGATGCAGGGATATGGCAGGAAATGTATGGGAATGGTGTCTGGACTTGTATGATAAAAATTTTTATGATACACTAAAAAAAACACAAGAGACAGAAATACGCAATCCTGTTTGCTTAAAAACAAAGGGCAAAGAAGGCTTTCGTGTGTGTCGTGGTGGCTCCTGGTGTGGCGAGCCTGGGTTTGCTCGTGTGTCTGACCGTGACGGGGGGCATCCTGCTGGCCGCAACGACAATGTTGGTTTTCGTGTTTGTGCAGGAGTCTTCCTCGACTCTGTGCTCTGAACTCTGTGCTCTGAACTCTGGACTCGCGATTTTTTTAGAGGATTTTGCAGGCAGGCTTTGGTTTACTAGATAAGGAGTAATGGCTCATGACGGAAAAGAAACGACCTCTCTTAAAAAAATTCCGTATAGAGAATTTTACGAGTATCGAAAAAGCGGAAGTGGTTTTATCGCCTTTAACGGTGTTCATTGGGCCGAACAATAGCGGAAAGACCAATTTTTTCCGTGCTTTGGACTGGTTTTCTCAACTTGTGTCCGAGAATCGTTCCTCTCCCTTTGCTATAAAAAGGGACAATGAGGGATACAGTCGTTATTTTCATAATTTTACCAGTAAAAAGATATGTCTTACCTGTGAATATGAAGGAATAAATCATGATCGGGGTCTGGGGCTGGAAATAGAGGAAAAAGAAACAAAGATAGCACTGTTAGAAGAAGATGGGAGTTTCATAACAGGAGCGGATTTGCTAAAGGGAGATGCCACACGTGAAATCAGAGAATACTTCCATCAACTACGCTATTTCAGTCTCCTTCCTAAAATCATTTCTGCTTCCAATAATGTGTTTGTGGATCCAGAAATTTCCTTTGAAGGGGGCAATGTCACGGCTGTTTTAGATTTTTTAAAAGGAGAACATCCAGATACTTTTGATAAAATTGAAAGAGAACTAAAACAATGTGTTCCAGAAGTGGAAAGAATCATTCTCAAAAATCTTCCCAGTAGTTGCAAACAAATAGGTATCAAAGAAAAAAGTTGCGATAAACCCTTTATCGGTTCTGAAATTTCAGAAGGGATTTTGCTATTTATTACCCTATTGGCGATTATTCATCAGCCAAACCCTGCAAAGATCATTTGTCTGGAAGAGCCAGAGCAACACATCCATCCCAGACGCTTGCGCAGTATATTGGATTATCTTACAGACCTGGCTTATCATGTTGCAGAGCCAGTCCAAATCTTGATTTCTACACATTCGCCCTATTTTCTGAACTATTTTAAAGATCGCCCAGAGGAAGTTGTGATTGTGGATAAAAAAGAAGGAAAAACAACATTTACTTCTCTGCTAGAGCATGAATACCTCTTCCAGGATCAAAAAGAAGAATTGTCTCTAGGCGAGCTTTGGTTTAGCGGCTTGGTTGGAGGAGTGCCTAAACCATGAAATTAGAGGCAGTACTTTTGGGCGAGGGGCTGACAGAACAAATTGTAATGCCCATTTTTCTACAAAGATGTATCCATTATTTCCAAAAAGATACAGATGTAACTATAATAGATTTTATAGAAAATCCAGCAACAAAAGACTCTAAATTGCTGGATTTATTAAGAAAAACTTATTTGAAATATAGTATCAAATTCCAGGCAGATATTTTGTTGGTAGGAAGAGATAATGATAATAAGCACAAGCATCTACCTCATGATGATAAACACACAAAAAAAGCAGAGCCCTGCTGTTTTTTTTGTAAATTGAAACAAGAGATCGAAGAGCTTCAAAAAAGTAGCTGGCCACCCAGAAAAATTCCTGCTATCATTTTTGTTCCTGTAGAAGCAATAGAATCATGGCTTTTGTATCCGAAAGAGCTATTTCCAGAAAATCTGACACGATTTGAAGCCAAGAATAAACTATGTGAAACGCTTCGTTTGAGCAGGAAAATTGTAGAAGAATGCCACAAACCGCTTGCAGAAAAAATAGATATTCATGCTTTACGCAAGAATGTAAAAAGTTTTGATCTTTTCTTCCTACAAGTGGAAACTTTTATGAAACAATTAAAAATTTAGCTCTCTGTACTCGGAAAATGTTACAGCGCATCTCGGATGGATTACATACATTAAAAAGAACCACAGATAGACACAGATAAAAAAAAATTTTACCACGAATCTAATGTATAAAAAAACAAACAACAGCAAGGAGGTTTTATGGGTAACTCTTTCAAAAAATGGGTATGGCAGGCAATTCTCTTCAGTTTATTTACAGCGTTGGTTTTTATGCTTTTGAAATGGTTGAATTTGCAGGTAGGGACTGCTGCTTTATGGGTTTCAGGAGTGGCGATGTATTGGGTATTATCGGGGATCACCATTCTTCCCTGGAATGTCTACTTTGCTGCTGATGATACTTTGTTTGAAATTTTGGAAACAGAAAGAAAAGGAGGGAAGGTAGTCGAACAAGATAAAAAATTTGCTTTGCTGGCAAAGCGGAATTCTCTGATTGTTGCTGTTTTAATCCATATCTTTACATCCATTATTTTCTTTATCCTTGCCCTATTTACCGACTTGGGTTCAATATGCTATCTGGCAGCAGGAGCGGCTTTGTCTTTAACAATTCTCAGACCTTCGATTCGCGCCGTAGATCATCTTGTCTCTCGGCTGAATAGCATCGGAAACCATGCAAAATACCCGCGTGACGATATTTATGATTTGAAGGAACGACTGCAAAAGCTAGAATTTTATGATAAAACAGCAGAAGATTTACAAAAAAAATTTCAGGAAAGATATGAAGAACTAAGAAAAGAATTCGATAACAAATGTATTATCATTCAAAATGCTTATGATAAGCCAACGCAAAGAATAAGAGAGTTCGAAAACTTGCTTGATCATATGCAAAAGGAACTGAGCGACAAAATAGACAGCTTCGATGACGCTGTGGCTTTCAAAACAGCCTGGGAAAGGGTAGTGCCAGAATTTGCCAAAATTTTTCGCTCTTCCGAAAACCCGCGCAGTTAGATACCTAACACGGATAAACCGTAACGAAAAAGAAAAAAATTTACCGCAGAGACGCAGAGGTCGCAGAGAAAAGTTTTTATTACCGATTGCAACCAGGATGGGAATCTGGATTTGATGCTAGGCTGGCACTCTGGTTATTTAAAGGCCTATACTTTAGGCCTTACGACTAAGGTCGTTCCTGAAGTATCTTCTTTACTCTTGTGTCTGTCTGGTTTGCTATTCTGCTTTTTATGGCAAAAAAATCCTGGTAAAAAATAGACTTTGGTAGTAACCAGGGGCGTTGCCCCTGGCTATTATATTCCGCCCCTTCGGGGGCTAAGATTGGAATATAGATTAAAGTGTATTGTATTTAGACAAAGCCTATTTTTTAAGAATCTTTTTGATGTAATCCCTGATCTCAGAGGCCATTACTATTTCCATGAAGCCTTCGTATTCGAGATCCAGCAATTGTTGCTCGGTTACAGGCT
>CALKWO010000249.1 GCA_938003875.1 uncultured bacterium | reverse complement strand
ATAACGATAACGATAAGATTACAGCTTACGCACGGGAAAGATTGCCTCCGAAGGATGCTAATTTACCTCATCATGATTTTTTGAAAACATCGGGGTTGGACTGGATAATTTTGTTCCAGTCTTCTTTGTAGCCAAAGCGGATTACACGGTAGCCTATATTTTCCAAAGCCTCGCTTTGGGCTTCATCTATTTTTTTTTGCGAGGGCTGGTCGTGGTCTGGGCCGTCTATATAGATGGCTGCTGGAGGATTTCGGTATAGAAAGTCGGGTTTTGTTCTAGCCTGTTCGATGAACTTTTGGGCATGAGATGGCAGTCCCAGATTGTTGCTTTCCAGGTAGTTCAGCCATTTTTTTTCTAAGTCCGACTGAGTTTTTGTAAAGAGAGACTGAAGATGACTACTCCGAGAAATCGGACTGGGAGAGGATTTGACATGAGCCGATGCCAGGTGTAGCAAAATCTCTTTGATGCACTGGCGATCCAGTAGCCTGTGGTCTATCTGGTTGGAGTAATTCATCAAACAATGATAGCATGCCGCTTCGCAATTTTCGTCGCTCGATGTTGCTTTGTGTAGATCAGTACCGTTATCTGGGTCGAAATGGCAAAGCTCCAGGGCGATTTTTGCTATTTCCGAAAGAGAATTCGAGTCTTCCACAAGATGCTGTAGTACGCCAGCTCCTCCTTCGGATGCCTCGTAAAAAAGCAGCAGGTTGCGATTTTCATTATCGGGAAGAGGTTCTGCCGCTAGCTCTGCTTCTTCTAATTGATAGTGTATCTGGATGGCATTTTTTAAAGCAGATTGGAGAGATGCCATGACCTGAATGTCTTGCTTGTCTTTGAATTCCAGCAAGAGACAATTGCGGTAGTCCTCAACATAGGGGACTACTCGAACCAGAGAGAAAGAAAGTGCGTCCTGGGAATCTTCATCTGGAATTTGTTCATTCCTTCCCCAATAGCCTCTTTCTGTGTCGAGAATAAAACCTTGTATGCTTTTATCCTTACGGCGATTCCATCCAAAGTTGATTCGCCATAGGGTAGCTGTCTGTCCATAGGATAGATGCGCCAGGGGTTTTCCTTCGTATTCTATGCTTGCTGTCTCATAGCAAGGTGTATCGCCTCGTTTTTCAAAACGCACGGAAGTTCTTATCTCATATCCTTGACGAAAGCGTTCTTCTTCATCTGAATTGATTCGATAGCTTCGTCTGGTAACTACATTTTGCATTTTTAATAAATTTGACACGGGTGCAGCAAGAGGCTCTTTGCATTTTTCGCATAGATCATAGCCTGCTTTCCCATCAAAATGGTGTAAATAACCGCAACGAGGGCAAAGTTTAGCAAAGGATGTAAGCAATTCCTCTTTCGCAACAGGCAAAATGACTCGATTTATCATATATCGTGAGCCTTCATGATATATAATGGCTCTAGGCCCAAACTCGGAGATGGCGAGAAATCGGGGGCGAGAAAGAAATTCGTCTTTTCCTTGCTTTACTCGTCTGCCAGGGATATAAGCAGAGAGGGGCAGACGTGGGAAATTATAGCCTGGTAAAAAGCCTTCGCTGGCAAAATAACGATAGCTAATGAAGTCCGACTGCGTTTCTTTCTCTGCGGAGAGTTGTAATATCTCCAACTGAGATTCTGCTTCGGCACGCAATCTTTTGGCTTTTTTTTTGTCTTCATAGGAGCGAGAATGATCCAGAATGATTTCTCCCTGGATTTTCGATTGGCGCAAGGCTGCCAGATAAAGGCTGCGCCATCGTTCGCAAGCTCTGTCAAAACAAAGCACTACCTGATCGAGGAGTTTTTCCAGCCAGTCTTCTTGATACCAATGAGTTTTTAAGAGATCATCCTGTATTGTCTTTAATATATTTCGCGCTCTTTGGTTAGTGCGCTGGCGGGCATCCAGATTTTTAAGAGAGGATAGAATATCGTCCTGGACTGTAAGATTCGGGGGATCGCCATTTAGATTCAAAATATCTTTCAGCGAGCTTCGCAGATTGACCCCTGTTTCTGCCAGCCATACTGCATGGATGTGGGAACGAATCAAATTTTCATTGGCTAATTCCAATCGGGGTGGGGCGACTACGCCTCCTACCATTTTCGCTGGACGCTGGAAAAAATATTGATCGTGGGAACTTCCTGCTGCACAGTAGGTAAAGACCAGAGCAGGCTGGCCTCCACGACCAGCTCGCCCGCTTCTTTGGGCATAGTTGGTCGGGGTCGGTGGGATATTACGCATGTTTACAACGTTGAGTTCAGCAATATCAACGCCCAGCTCCATAGTCGGAGAGCAGTAAAGGATAGGAAGCTCTGCCTTGCGGAAAGCTTCTTCTCTTTGCATTCGCATTTCCGCAGGGACTTGTGCCGTGTGTTCTCTGGCTTCGATTCCTTGCATTTCAGAGGCGATATTGCGATAGAACTCTATGAAATAGCGGTTGATTTCTACGATTTCCTGGGGACGATGGGGAAGGCGTATAGGATCGTAGAATTTTTCTTTGCCGTCTCCTGAATACCAGAGCATGGCAGATGCTTTCAACTGATAGCCAGGGACATCGTCTGGTTTATCTGGCTCGCTGACTCTGGCTATCAGACCTGTTTGATTGAGCACCGTTAGAATTTGGGCGATTATCTTTTGCAAACGGTCGGATTTTATCTTTCTGTCGAAAAATTTTCGCAGGTATTGACCATAACCGCCTCTGGGAGAAATAAATAAATGGCCATCAAAGTCTTTAGGACGGCTGGAGCGAGGAAACAAGATCGAGGCAAATTCTAGTTTTTCATCTTCGTCTATGGCCCAGGGAGAAATCAAATGCTGGCTGCTTTGCTGATAAATTCTTTCTTGCTCGTTTTTATCGAGAAAGCTTACCTGGATTGCCAGTTCTCTTCTCATATAATCGAGTAAAGTAGAGGCCATCTCTTGCTTTTCTGTATCGGAGATGGCGAATAAAACTTCATCACAATCTTTCCAGATATTTTGTGCTTTGCAGATGTCTTCCAGAGAACGATAGGCGATTTTCAACAAGCCGCATTGCTCCAAATTGGGCATCATCATCCTCCACCCTCGTTTAAAATCGCTATATATCCGATAGCCCAGGATGGAGCGAAAAGCTTGTTGCGTATCATCTAAAGCCAGAAATTTAGCATCAGGGTTGACAGTATAAAAACGCATGGGCAAAGCAAGAGCCTCAAATACTTTGGATGTCAGCTCATCGTGAAGTATGCCTTGTGTGCCAGCATCCAGCACAGCCTTGTAAAGTGCAGAGCGCAGCATTCCCACCTGGATAAAATCGTTGAAATGTCCTGCCTGCAAGGAAGCGTCCTGACGATTGTCCGTAAAGCTCAGCAATTTCTTTGCGTTCTCCTTGAGGTTGGCTTGAGCTCGGATATGTCGGATTAAAGACATACTCAGGACAGTAGTAGCGGTACTACGCCCCTGTGTGCCGAGAGAAGCCAGTTTGGCATAGTCGGAACGATGGCGGGAAGAATAAGAAACCTTGCAATGCAGACAAAAACGGAACGGGACAGGGATGAAATGGCAAGCTATGTCTTTTTTTTGTGGACTCTGGATGACTCTGCCTTCTGTATCTATATACATGAGTTGGGGTATCCAGTCCTCTCTCTCTTTACGGATATTGCCTTTTTCGTCTAACCAATCTGGCGGTAGGGCGTTTGGGGCAGAAAACGAGGGATTGTTCTTGCTGATGTAGAGAAAGCCTGCATTGCTATTTTCATCATGCAGGGAATCGGAGAAATCACGGGGGACGAATATGCGTTCTTTCTTATGCGCATATTCCATCAAGTGTACACAGTAATACTCCTGCCCGCATTCTCTGCAAAAGACTAAAGGCAGCAAGATTCGATTTCGATCTCCTGGAATGAATTGTTGCCCATGTACGGTAATATAACGATGGTCTTCTTCCTCCAAAGAGGCATAGACTGTATCGCCCTGGCTGATGAATTGGTGCGCCCTGAAAACAAGCGCAGGGAAATGAGTCAAAGGATTCTGGCACTGGTATCCACAAAGCAGCCCTTCCTGAATAGCCTGGGTGCATTCTTCGATAGAAATGCCAGTTTTTTGGCTCAGTTCCCAGGCAGCACCATTCGCTCCTGCGATACTTTTCGGTTCACTGCGGACAAGCCGATTGCTCCCTGGTTTTCTTGTAACTCCGAATGTATTTTCCAGCCAACGGAAAAAAGGATTCTCCGCCAATTCACTAAAATTTTGAGGCAACAGCCTGGGAGTCATCAGGATATATTCTTTGACTTTTTCCAGAAATGCTACATCGTTACTATCATATTCTTTCGTAATTCGCTCCAAAGTTTCCCCAATGACATGATCTGCTTTAATCTCCGAGCCGAAAATGTATGTGGCGACCTGGGCAATCTCCTTTTGCTGGTCTTCGCCTTTGGTTGCCAGTGTGGCAGAAGTCCCGATACATTGCATATCGTCAGAACAAAGCCTATCTCTCAGACGACGAATTAACATGGCTACGTCCGCACCCTGCCTGCCCCGATAAGTATGCAGCTCATCAAATACTAAAAATTTCAGCCCTTCTGCTGCTTTTACCAGATTTTTTTCATATACCCTTGTGAGTATAAGCTCCAGCATCATATAGTTGGTCAAAAGAATATCAGGAGGGTTTTGGATGATTCTGTCTTTTGTATGCAAATCTTCCTGTCCTGTGTATCTCTCAAACGTTACGAGAGGGGAACTTTCCGAGGAAGGCGGGCAAAGAAATTTTTCCAATTCGCCATATTGGCTGTTAGCTAAAGCATTCATCGGATAAACGATAATGGCCTTGATACTTTTTCCTGAACCATGGCGTAGCACATAGTCAACAATGGGAATAATATAAGCCAGGCTTTTGCCAGAGCCAGTTCCCGTAGTCAGGATATAATTATGGCCAGCTTTGGCTGCCTGAATGGCTTCGACTTGATGCTGATATAAAGTAAGCTTTTGCCCTTTTTTCCCTGATGTCTTGTCTCTGCGAAAGATTTCGCTACATCGTTCATGCAAAACACCTTGCCTTACCAAATCGTCTACATCTCCCCCAGAGGCGAAAGAAGGATTTATCTGCACCAACGGCTCTGGCCATAGCAACCCTGCCTGCATTTCCTCTTCCACCCTGGCTCGAATTCTTGGATCGCGAATATGGATAAAGCTTTTCACATAACAAGCATAATCCTCTATTAGCTTATTTCGAAGATCAAAAATATTCATAAAAACCTGTATAAGTAATAATTTTCCAAAGATGAATATAGTAAACTATAAAAAGTTTCTAAAGCGTAACTAATATTCAAGATACTCTTTTTATGCTTGCTTGTCAAATTTTTTCTCAAAAATCAGAAGTAAGGAACAAGAATTAAATAAGTTCCCATTTACTGCTGCTTAGCCTGCACAGGCTACACAAAAAGGGCAAGAAGAGTACGAAGCAAAAAATAGTTTCGTACTCTTCTTGCCCTTTTGGGTAAAATTTTTCTTAAGGAGGGAGACGGTAGCTTTTAGCTACCTCTCCTTTACTCTACCTACATTCCGTACTTAAAAATTGAAGTTTTCGGAATTATGGATGAAGCGTGGTAACAAAAGCCGTTCCCGTTCCCGTTCCCGAATCAGTGAGGTAACGTTTCAACAACAGTGTTTCCCAATGCTACAAATTTAATGGCAACTTGATATGAGTCTAAACGTTCATGCTCGAAAGTGTTCATTTTTACTTCCTCTCTTGAAATCGGGAACGGGAACGGGAACGGGCACGGGAACGGGA
>CALKWO010000248.1 GCA_938003875.1 uncultured bacterium | reverse complement strand
CTGCTTTACCATGTCATTTACAAATTCTTCTATGGCTGGGAATTCGAGCAATTCTTTATAAAAGTGGCTTCTGTTTAATTCCATCATTTTCAATGCCTCCTCTAAAGGTATCCCTTTTCTGTTCAAAATAATTACGCTAAGCAGCCTCAAGGTTTCCTCTTCCTGGATTGCCTGAAAGAATTTTTCTGTATAGTTTTCTTTGTCCAGCTTCAAGAGAAATGGTAGCATGGCACGATGCTTAAATATTTTTTCTTTTTCTTGGAGACCGACTAAGGGAAAGCAAAACTGGCAAAGTAGATTCCCTGATTCTACCTTGTAGGTTTCTTCCTGCAAGCTTACTGTATCGTCTAGTACCACTCCGATGGAAAGTACCTGGGCTTTATGGTGTCTTGTCAGAAAAGCATTATGTAAGAATACTTCTCTTGCTATGTTGCTATCGTAGTTATCAAAAGCTTCTATGTTTATGATATATTTCTCCTGATTTTGCCATACTATATAGTCTACATCGTCTATTGTCCATTCTATTGCTATATTTTCTTTCTGGCTTACGTCTAGCTCGAAGTGGCTAAAGCACTTCTTGCTTTCTCCTAATACGAATTCTAATATCTCTTCAGGGTATTTTCTCGCAATCAGTTTGAAAATTTTATCCCAGATTTGATGTGTTTTCTTCTCTGCCATAGCTTTTCCTGATCTTTGTTTCCGTGGTTTAATGGAAATAATAATGTCAAAAAACTTTTTTCACTAGACCTAAGATGTAGAAAATCTGCTATGATGCAATAAGAGAATCTATGTATTTGTCTATTTCCTCTACATCCTTTGCCATAGAAATGGCTTGTTTCAATAAGATCAATTTTTTCGTATCTTGAATTTTTCCAACTTTTTCTAATAGATGCAAGGCCTTGGAGCCAAATTTAAACTCTAATGCCAGCATGACGGTTTCTTCTCTGGCTTTGAGTTCTCCTTCTCTGGCTTTGCGTTCTTCTTCTCTTGCTCTGCGTTCTTCTTCTCTGGCTCTGCGTTCTTCTTCTTTGGATTGAGTCATAGCCTGCTTTACCATGTCATTTACAAATTCTTCTATGGCTGGGAATTCGAGCAATTCTTTATAAAAGTGGCTTCTGTTTAATTCCATCATTTTCAATGCCTCCTCTAAAGGTATCCCTTTTCTGTTCAAAATAATTACGCTAAGCAGCCTCAAGGTTTCCTCTTCCTGGATTGCCTGAAAGAATTTTTCTGTATAGTTTTCTTTGTCCAGCTTCAAGAGAAATGGTAGCATGGCACGATGCTTAAATATTTTTTCTTTTTCTTGGAGACCGACTAAGGGAAAGCAAAACTGGCAAAGTAGATTCCCTGATTCTACCTTGTAGGTTTCTTCCTGCAAGCTTACTGTATCGTCTAGTACCACTCCGATGGAAAGTACCTGGGCTTTATGGTGTCTTGTCAGAAAAGCATTATGTAAGAATACTTCTCTTGCTATGTTGCTATCGTAGTTATCAAAAGCTTCTATGTTTATGATATATTTCTCCTGATTTTGCCATACTATATAGTCTACATCGTCTATTGTCCATTCTATTGCTATATTTTCTTTCTGGCTTACGTCTAGCTCGAAGTGGCTAAAGCACTTCTTGCTTTCTCCTAATACGAATTCTAATATCTCTTCAGGGTATTTTCTCGCAATCAGTTTGAAAATTTTATCCCAGATTTGATGTGTTTTCTTTTCTGCCATAGCTTTTCCTGATCTTTTGCTTTTTGTCTTTTAGTATACTGATTTCTCACACTTTATGTTTGGATTGTATAGGAAAATTGCCTTTGGATTAAAAAAGTTTGTATAAAATATATGAGGTTTTCTTTATAAGTGGCTGTTAAAAATATGCTTGTGCAGACTAAGCAGTGCTATGATAATAGCATCTGCTTGAGTCTGCGGTAAGAATCAAACTTTACGTTCCTGCCCTAGTTTCTATTCTTTTGCGGGCGGAAAGGCCAGACCCACCATACGAAGGGAGCTACCTTGCGGGTCTGTATCCAGACTTTGCCTTTGCCTTTGAACTGGCATACAAGACCTTCGCCACCGAAAAGACTGGTTTTTAAGCCGCCCAGGAACTTTACTTCATATTGCAGGCTTTCTTCAAAGGCTACGATATAGCCTGTGTCTATGAGATAGTTGTCTTCTACTGGGATTTCGATGAGTCCGCCGTAGGCATTGAAAAAAACATCGCCTGAGCCAGTTGCTTTGACTAGAAAGAGGCCTGTTCCAGAGAAAAAGCCTTTCCATCCGCCCCATTTGCTTTCTATTTTTACACCAGGGGAGGAGGCCAGATAGGTAGAAGACTGGAGGAAAAGACATTTGCCTTCTTCCAGGGTATAATGTTCGACATCTCCTGGCGCACCAGGGGCAATGCAAAGTTCGCCTGGGCCTTCCTGGGCAGTAAATGTGTTGATGAACATGGATTCCCCTGCCAGGGTGCGTTTCAAACTGCCCAGAACACCGCCTTTCATTTTGGTTGACATAGCGACATTGGTGTCCATAGAGGCCATAGCGGAAGCTTCTACATCAATTGCCTGGCCGCGATTGAGTTGAACCTTGACAAAACCATAGTCTGGTTTGGAAAGAAATTCGTATTTTAAGCTATCTTTTGTTTGCATAGAGCTTTATCCTTATCTTGGTTTTAGTAAAGGGCCTAGTGTTCTTCCAAAATTATTCGGATGGTGGGTCTGGCAGAAAAGGCGGCCTTGCCCCTGGAAACGAGAAACCAGCATCTCTCCACCCATAATCGAGGAAAACCATGTTTTTCCAGCTTTTTGCACATTGAATTTCAAGGTGTTTTCAAAAGCGACAATATGGCCTGTGTCTACGATATATCCTTGATCTCCTACGCTTCTCTCAAAAATACCACCAAAAGAACTCAGGATGATCTGTCCTGTTCCAGAGAGTTTCAGCCAGAACATGGACTCTCCACTAAACAAGGAAGACTTGATGCCCTGCCAGGTCGTGTCCAGTTCAACATCAGGATCCGAGGCAACATAGGATGTTCCTTGAACGAGCAGCTCCTTTGTGCCATCCAGCTCATAGACCACCATGTCTCCAACCAGGTCAGGGGCCAGGAAGATTTCTCCTCCTTCGTGGGGAGCTGTAAAGGTATTCAAGAACAAGGATTCTCCTGCAAGCATTCTTTTCAGGCCTTTTAAAAAGCCGCCGCCTCCTTTACTCTTTGTACTTGTCGTTACCTGGATTCCATCGCTCATGGCAATCATGGCACCAGATTCTGCTACCAGTTTTTCGTCCCCATCCAGGGTTACTTTAGCAGCAGCATTTCCTGGTGAATTCAATATTTCGATTTGCATACTTATCTCCTGTTTCTATAACCTGGGGTTGATCCATCCTGCTAATCCTGACAAACTACGAGTTTGTATATAGGCCTTTCCTGTTCCTTCCAGTCTTGTTACAAGCCCTTCACCAGAAAACATAGAGGAAAAAATACCGCCAGAAAGCTGTAATTTCATGCTCAGGTTTGGATCATAGGCAACAAGATGGTTTGTGTCTACAATGTATTCGCCCTTCACATCTTTTTCCATAAGGCCACCATAGGCACCAAACCAGACCGTACCTGTTCCTGAAAGTATAAGGCGGAAAAGGCCAAACCCATTGATAAGACTGCGAATTCCTGCCCATTTTGTACCTATTTCGATCCTGCCTCTATAGGCAATAAAAGCACCAGGAGACAGGCAAATGGAACTATTTTTCAATTCCATAGAAACAATATCGCCTGGGGTATTTTGGGTCAGAACCACTTCTCCTGTTTCTCCATTTTCCAGATAAAAGCGATTGAAGCAAAGCGATTCTTTGCCAAACAGCCTGCGTTTAAGAGCTGTCCAGAAACCACCAGCCAGATGGGTTTCCATACCTACATTGGTAGACATGGTTGCCATAGCATCTGCTTCTGCAGTGATGGAACATTTTTTTGTCAGCTCTGCAAAAATACAGGCAAAAGAAGGACGATGGCGCACTTCTATATTCACAATAAACTCCTCCTTATTCTAGAACTTTTTGAACATACTGCCAATCTACATCTAAAGACTTTTCTTGAAAATTTTGCATATTTTTTTCCAGCATCTGGCCAATGGCTTGTATTCTCTTTTGGGTCAGAGGGTGTGTGGAGAGCCATTCTGTTGCCATCTGAAGCTTTCCTTGCTCGCCAGGGAGCTTTTTCAAGAAAGACTGGAAAGCTTTAGGATGAATTCCTGCTTTTTTCATCAAGGCAAAACCGAGTTCATCTGCTTCATTTTCCATGTTGCGGCTATAATGCAATCCAAGGAATTCTTTGGAATTTTTCAAAAGCAGATCGCTTACGGTAGAAATATCATTGCCAATAACAGCATAGATCAGGATATTCATACCAAGATGCTGCACCATTTTTTTCAGGCCATGCCTTTTGGTTGCATGAATGATTTCATGGGCCAGAACACCAGCTACTTCTTCGGGAGTTTCTACCTTTTTCAAAAGGCCCGTGAATATGGTGATCTTTCCACCAGGAAGAGCAAAAGCATTCACATCAGGGGAAGGTATCACCTTAACGACAAAATTATAGGGCTTTTCTTCCAGAGCATCCACAAGTTTCTGGAAAATTTTCTCTACTTCTTTCTGTACTTCAGGAGGAACGCTTTGGCCTCCTGCAATAGAGTCCAGAGAAGTATTGAATATAACGCTGCCCAGTTTCTCATCGACAGAATAGGGGATCATTTTGACAGCAAGATCTGCCCCATAAAAATACAGGAAGGCAATGCTTCCAAACAGAAGAATATCAAAGAGGATAAAACACCATACCAGCCAAAGGCGATGGCCTAGTACTTTTTTCTGGAAATTTTGGATCTGCTCCATGATATCCGCACTTCCTACTTCCTTCAAGGCTTCCAGAATAGCACGATCTCGTACGCTGAAAGTAGGCTCATACTGGTTATCTTTTGGCTTTAGATAGATCAAAGTATTTGCTGTTCCGCCTAGAGAGACTTGAACATGACGTAAGTCCAGGACAAATTTTTCTTGCTTGTCCGTTTCTCCAATAGCTCGTAAGCCTTCTATCCTCAGCTTACATCCTGCTCGGCCTCCTTCAATGGACTCATGAAAAACAATCGCTTCCCATTCCTGGCTCACAGTAGTATTCCTTTCTGAAAATTATTTTAAAAATCCTCTTCTTCTTTTTCTTCTGGTTCTGGTAAAAAATATTCATCTATTTTGCCTAACAAGGTTTCTGCTTGTTTTTTGGCAAGGGAGTTGGACAAAATATAGTCCTTGTTTACAGGATCAGGGGCATCCAGAACTTCGTTGAGCAATTTTTCGTAGAGCTTGCGATCTTGTATCGTTCTTGCATAGGTTCGGGCATAGAGGACTTTGGCAGAAAGCCATTCTCCTTTAGTGATTTCCAATATCTTTTCGAAATGCTCTTTGCCTTTTTCTGGTTCTCCTCCTAAGGTTTTATGAATGCTACCATAGTAAAGCCCAAAGAAAAGATGAGGCATTCCATTTTCATAGGTTGGGTCTAAGAAAAGAGCGTGTTCCATAATCAACCTTACATAAGGGAATTCTCCTATGCTTTTTATATTTTCTCTGTTGGCATTGATCCATAAACCCCAGCTCATTCCCCACCAAAAAAGATCCTGGATATTTTCCTTAGAAAATTTTTCGGCTAAAAGCTTTTTGACCTTATTTTCTTCCTGCCCTACGATAGCGTGGCTTTGAATATCGTATTCCACCTGTATAGCACGGAATGTATATTCTCTGGCATTTTCATAATGGAGAGCAGCCCAGGCAGGATCTTTGTCTTCTATAAAGGAAAGCGCATAGCCTACGTGCAATTGAGCTCCTTTGATAAGCAGTGCTACATTTTCTGGATCATCCGCTATGGCTGCATCTACCATCACAATAAAAGGAGGCAAAGCACGCTCGACAAGCTGGTGATTTTTGCTTTGCTGCAAAGAAGCCTGTGTGCCTTCCAAAGTCGAAATCAAATAGCTATTGATAATCCCTTTACTTGTGCATCCAAAAGGGAAAAGCAAAAGGTAGAGAAAAAGAAAAAACAATACAAAAATACGCATGATACACTCCTGTCGATCTATAAAGCTAATTTTCTATGCGATAAATTCTGGATGATACTATAATCCAGAGGAATAAAATTCCCATTTTCTTCTTTTCTTGCCCAAATATAAAAAAAATCGCTCAGACGATTGATAAACGCAAAAGTTTCTTTGGATATACTATGGTCAGAAAATTGCTGGACAAATTCCACCATAGTCCTTTCGATTTTTCGGCAGATGCATCTTGCTATATCCATCTGGCAAGACATTTTGGTGCTGCCAGGTATCACAAAAGAAGAGGGCATAATCGTATTTTTTTCAGAATCCGATGAGACTTCGTCCAAAAAATTTAGCTCTTCTTGTGTAATTTGGCGTTTAGCATTGCTTTTTGCATAAGGATCACTAAATCGCGAAGCAATGATAAAAAGGCAAACCTGTATCCAGGTGAGTACCTGGTATTGGCTGGAATCTTTTGGAAAAGATAGCTTAATCAGGCTGATTTGGGTTACAAGCTCATCCATAGAGCCTGGCATTGCAGCTCTCAAATCGTTTTTGAAAACCCTCTCGCCTCCCAACGTATAAGTTTTTCCATCATCCCCTGTGCGGGTGGTGATAGAAGAATTATGATTTTTCATACTATTCCCATCTAATCAGACCAGTCAGAACGTTGCTCCGTTGTTACCATATAGCCTAAAACAAGTCCAATGAGCATCCCCAACCAGGGATCAGAAAGCAATCCTCAGCCACCACTGTTACAGCGATTGATGTAGCCTATCGTAAATCCTACTATCGCTCCTATCGTGATTCCTAGAATTTGTTTTTTCTCTGGCATAAAAATTTTCCTCCAAAATTTACAGTTTCTCAATTTGTTCCAGAACTTCTCTCATGCTTTGATAGCGGTCATCGCGATCTTTTGCTGTCATTTTTTTTACTAAAGAGCGTAAGGAATAGCTAATGCTGAATTGAGTTCGCTCAGGCCATGTCAAGGGTTCATATATCTGGGCGTACAATGTACGCACCACATTTTCTCCTGCAAAGGGCAAAAGACCTGTAAGCATTTGAAACAACATGATTCCGAGGCTATAGATGTCCGTGCGAGCATCCAGCGAATGTCCCTGGCACTGCTCAGGCGACATATAATAGGGAGTACCCATAACAGAGCCTTGCTGCGTTATCATGATGTCATTATGAAGTATTTTTGCCAGGCCAAAGTCAATGATTTTGATTAAGCCTTTTTCTCTCCTATATAAAATATTGCCAGGCTTCAGATCACGATGGATCAAGCCATGGACATGAGCTACTTCCATACCAGAGCATATCTGCCTGACCACATTCACCGCTTCCTCTGCGGAAAGGCATTTTTCCTGCCCTAGAATACTTTCCAGATCCTGCCCAGGAAAATACTCCATGACCAGATAATGATAGTCTTCTGAAGTTGTTCCAAAATCAATCAGATCGATTATATTGGGATGTTTTATCTGCATAAGACTATTGGTTTCTCTGCGAAATCGAGCTGTTTTTTCCTCTTCTGCAGAAGTCCCCTTGCTCAAAATCTTGATGGCTACGAATGTTTCATCCTGTATCCCTCTATAAACATTTCCCCAGGAGCCTTTTCCGATTTCTTCTTCTATAGTATAACCAGCAACAGCCTTACCAACCCAAGTCGTTTGCTTTACAAAAGATTGTGTGATCTTTTTTACAAAACGTTTAATTTTATTATCTTCAGTCATACAATATCCCCTTCATGAAGCATAGCGTAATCAAAAAATTATATTGGATGAAAGAACGTATTGCAAGAAAAAAGAGGTTCTTAATTTATCTGAGCCACATAGTTTTAAAAAATCCTAAAAAAAAAATGAAATTTTTTCTTGACAAATTTATTCCTATTTGTTATGATTCTTTCATCAAAAAATGAAAAGCGGGTGTAGCTCAGTGGTAGAGCTCAAGCTTGCCATGCTTGGTGTCGTGGGTTCGAGCCCCATCACCCGCTCCACAGTATGAGGTAATCTCCAATTGGGATTACCTCATAATTTTTATCCCCTCTAAAATCCTGTAATCCACTCTTTCTCCTCATCTTTCTCAAATTCACTAATCAAAATATAAATAATCAAAGGTAGATAAAACGATGGAAATTACAATCAACGATGTGGGCAAATATCGCAAAACGGTTAAAATGTTTGCACCAGCAGAAGAAATTCAGCAAGAATATAAGAAAAAACTACAAGAACTCCAGGCCAATATCCACTTAAAAGGTTTTAGGCCAGGAAAAGTACCCTTTAGCTATCTGGAAAGCAAATATGGCAAAAATGTGCTGGAAGAAATGCAATACACTTTCTTGCAGAAAGCATTGCAATCTGCAATAGAAGACAAAAAATTCAGACCATTAGGTGAGCCTAGATTCCAGTTGGGTTCTTTTGAGATAAAAAAAGACCAGGAATTCAAATTGGAATTCACTCTGGATATACAACCTGAATTTGAAGTACCAGACTATAAAAGCCTTCAAGTGATTAAAGCAAATACTGATGCTACGCCAGAAGATATGGATATGATGATCGAAGAGCTTCGAACAAGACGAGGGGAAATGGTTTCTGTAGAAAACGCTGTTTCCCAGGAAAACGATCTTTTGATTGGCGATCTTGAAATCAAATCAGAAAATGAAGTCCTCCTCTCCCAAAAAAATGCCAAGATTTATGCAAAGGATACTTCGGTTAAAAATATTCCTCTGGAAAAAGCTTTACTGATAGGGCGTAAGCAAGGAGATGTCTGCCAAACCAATGTAGTTCTTCCTCAAGAGTTTGAAGTAGAAAAAGGTCGCGGAAAGAACGCGGAGTTTGTTTTCCAGGTTTCTGAAGTAAAAAGACTGCAATTGCCTGCTTTTAATGATGCTTTTGTTAAAGAGATGGGCTTTGAAACTCTGGAAGCTTGTAAAAAAGCTCTGGAAGAGCAAATCAAGCATGAAAAAACAAATTACAGCGATCAACAAACAGAGCATTTTCTTTTGCACCAATTGATTGAAGAAACCAAAATGGAATTGCCAGAAGAATTCATCAAAGAAAAAATAGAGGCAATGAAAACAAGGCAAAAAGCTTCTTCAGAAGCAAAAGAAGAACCCAAAGAAGAGCCAAAAGAAGAGTCCGAAGAAGAGAAGAAGAAAAAAGAGGAAGACTTAAGAAATAAAATTATCTGGGAACTGAAAGAATATTTGATCATGGAAAAAATCGCTGAAAAAGAAAAGATTGAAGTCACAGAAGATGAAGTTGATGACTTCATACAAGCGATTGCCAGTCTCTATAAAAAATGGCCTACAGAAATCAAGAAGCAATACGAGGAAAGTGGCCGTATAGAAGAACTCAGATATAGTGCTAAAATAGCTAAAGTTTTGCAGTTCTTAAAAGAGAATGCAACAGTAGTAGATGCTGACAGTAAAGAAAAAAAGAATATTGTTTGTGAGCATTAAGCATGAATAAAAAGAATCGTGGAATTTTCCACGATTTCTTGTTTTAAGCTAAAACAGGTGAAACTATGCCTTATGAAATACCGATGCCTAGTGTAATTGAGCAAACAGGCCATGGGGAACGTTCCTGGGATGTTTTTTCTCGATTGCTCAAAGATAGAATCATTTTTTTGGGCTATCCTATCAATGATATGGTGGCCAATCTTGTTATTGGACAGATGCTTTTTTTGCAAATGGAAAATAAAAAACAGGATATTAGCCTTTATATCAACTCCCCTGGAGGAGATATTACCGCTGGGCTGGCAATCTATGATACAATGCAGTTCGTTCAATGCGATGTCGCTACGTATTGCATTGGACAAGCGGCTAGCTTAGGTGCAGTACTTCTGGCAGCAGGAACTCCAGGAAAAAGATATGCACTACCTCATGCAAGGCTTATGCTTCATCAACCTTGGGGCGGTGCCCGTGGTTCTGCCAAAGATATTTTGATCCATGCGGAAGAGATTCTAAGGCTAAAACAAAGCCTTGCTGGTATCATAGCCTATCATACCAAAAAAAGCCCAGAACAGATCATGAAAGATTCCGACAGGGATTTTTACATGTCAGCCGAAGAAGCAAAGAACTATGGTCTGGTAGACGAAGTGGTTGGCTCTTTAAAAGAGCTGGGGATGAAGAATCCTATTGCCTCGAAAGAGTAAACAACTAGCCTTGCATACATTAAAAAAACCACAGATAGACACAGATAAACGCAAATAAAAAAAAATTTACCACGAAGAACACGAAGTTTAAAATTATCTGTGTCCATTTGTGTTCATCTGTGGTTTAAACTGCATATTATTTGACTTTGTATGTCGCAAGAGGCGCAGGGATTGCGCTGCGCATGGGCTTTTCTGTATGCCTTGCTATATACGGTGCAACCCCGCGGCTACAAATCATATTAATCGGAACTAACATAGAATGCGAACGATACTATTTTCTATTCTATTGGTGATTGTTCTGGTATCCTTTTTTTCCCTGCCACCTCAAGAAGAAATTCTCTTAGAGCACCTCTACTCAGGTCGTACGATTTTCTCCCATTCTTTTTTTCCAGAGAATGATCCCTTTAGCTTTTTTTTGTCTAAGGATACCTGGCAAAACCCCTATTGGTTTTCAGAATTTTTGCTTTATGCTGTTTATTCCCTGACAGGAATACAGTATCTCTGGTTGATTCCTATCTTTTTTTGCTTTCCTTTTTTCTTCTTTTTAAAAAAACATCACGACTACTCTTTGCCCCTTGCTGTTTTGCTTATCTGGATTGCTGGCTCTTATAATGCCTGGAGACCAGGGATTATCTTTTTCCCTGCTTTTTTGGCTCTATGTTTCCATCATTGTCTCTTGCTTTTTTTTCAAGAAAACCCAAAAAGAAAGCTTCTTTTTTTTCTGCTTCTTTTCTTGCAGACGCTTTGGGTTCATAGCCATCCTTCCTGTTTTCTTGGGCCTCTTTCTTGCCTATTTTTCCTGCTGGATAAAAAAGTCAAAAAAGAGATTTCTGGCATAGCTCTGTTGTTTTTTTTAATGTCATCTTGCCTTTCTATTCCATACAATTTTTCAAATCTTTATGCTTTTTTGGAATACCATCAAAACAATTCCTGTCTGCTATGGCCTGGATTTTGGCTGATGATGCTTTTCCTGCTATGGCTTTACTGGAAGCAGCAAAGATTGTCTTTTGCCTGCTCTTCTATCTTGCTTAGCTGGATGGCATTCTGCTTTCTTGATCCTGGCTGGATAATTCCTCTCCTTGCCTGGAATCTTTATCTTATTCTTCCCTCTCTTTCTATCTGGATAGATCGCCGAAAACCCATTCTGTCTATCGTAGCTATAGCTTTCATTTTTTCTTGGGTTACTGGTATATTCCTGCCTGTATTTCCAGAAAAAGCGAATCCAGAGGAAAAACCAGTCCAGGCAGCAAATTTTTTGCAAAATATACCACCAAACAGCCTGGTTTTCCATGATCCAGAATTGTCTCCCTATTTGCTTTGGTTTGGGCAACAAAAGGCATTTATAGACAGACGGAACTTCCTTTATCCCCAAAGCCTGCAAAAGGAAGTGGATTTTTTATACATACAGCCTCAGAATTTTGCTTCTTTAGAAAGAAGGTTTGCCTTCAGAGTAGCCTTACTGGATTTGAAGCAAGAAAAGAACCAAAAATTGATAGAATACCTTAGCAGCAGAATGAACTGGCATCTTATTTATTGCGATTCACTAGCAGTGATTTTTCTCAAAAGCGAAGACAATGCTTATGCTTCTTTGATAGAGAAGCATAAAATCTATGATTTAGATAAACCAATAGAAAACCCCGATTCCTCCCTTTCTTTTCTTTCTCTTTATAGAAGAGGAGAAACCTATCTTTCTTTGAATTTCTTGAACCGTGCCCAAAGTGATATAAAAGAAATGGCAAGAAGGCAAAAAAGCAAGCAGGAAGAATGCTTATATTTTCTATTGTATGGGAAATATCTGACACAAAAGGGAGATCTATCTAAGGCTATGCAGCAGCTTCAGGAATCCTGGAATCAAGATAAACAAAATCCTGAAATCCTCAAGGCAATCCTTCGTATTTCCATGAGAAATCCAGAGATGAATGATGCCAGAGGTTGGTGCAACAAGGCAATGCAATTGCATAAGGGAAATCCTGAAATCGCCTTTCTTTGCGCTCAGGTTTTATATATCTTAAAAGATATGACTGCGGCCAGAAATATAATAGAGGACATCGTGAGATTTTACCCTGAGCATGAACAAGCCCGATCTTTTCTGATTCGCCTGGAAAAAGAGCTGCAAAGCCAGAGTATGCAGGGCTATCTGGAGCAGGCAAAAGTCTTTATGCAAAGCAAAAGGTACAACCATGCCTTGCAGATTTTAGAAAAAGCCATGCAAAAAGACAACCGCTTTTGGGAAAGCTATGTGCTTTCTGGAGAAATCCATTTGCTGGAAGAGCGTTATAGCAAGGCAGCTTCCTGCTTCAAAGAAGCATTGAGGTTATCGCCTGGACATCTTCTTTCTGCAACAAAGCTGGCAGTAGCCATAGCTAATATGGGAGAGTGGGAAAGTGCCTTGAAAATCCTTTTGCCTCTTTCCAAATCGTATCAGGATCGCTATGAAGTACGAGATGCTTTGTTTTTGGTAGACAATATAGCCATTGCATCCCTGAAGAAAATTTTAGAAAAAAAAAGTGAGACTGCTGCTTTAGAAAATCTTGTCCATATCTGGGAAAGAAGAGAAGACTTTCAGCTTGCTATTGATGCCATAGAAAGCCACCAAAAAGAACCTTCGCAGGAATGGAAAAAAAGACTGGCTTCCTTGTATTTTCAGGAAGCGAAAAAGAAGATCCATTCTGAAATGACTGCCCAGGGATTTTTGCTTTTACAAAAAAGCATAGACCTCTATCCTGATTTTTTTGAATCGCATCTTTTTTCGGGAACCCTCGCCTTAAAAAGAAAAGATTGGGAAAAAGCCTTCTTCCATTTTGAAAACCTAAAAAGAATTGCCCCTCTGGATGAACGAGGCAGCCAGGGAATTTCTTTGATAGAACTCGGAAAAGCCCTGAACTTACAACTTTCAGGGGAATACGAGGAAGCATTGCAAAAATTTCAGGCGTATCTGGAAAAAGCACCCTCTGGAGCAGAAAAAGAGCAAACCAAAATCTGGATTGAAAATCTTTCTAAAAAAAATCAAGAGATGCAGTCCAGTATAAAACAAAATCAGGCCAGGATTTCTTTTGAACAAGCCACCCTTTCCATGAAAGAAGAAAATTGGAAAGAGGCTATTTTCCATTTTAGCAGTGCCATAGAAAACGACCCTCTGCTGGCAGAAGCTTTTCTCAATAGAGGAAAATGCTATCTCTTGCGAAAGGATAAAGATTTCAAGGCAGCCCAGGAAGACATTGGCAAGGCTTTTTCCCTAAAGCCCCATTGGCCTCAGGCCCATTTCCAGATGGGCTATCTCTATAGCCATCTTGGAGACTATCCCCAGGCTCAACGCCACCTGAAACAATACCTGCAACAAGAGCCAGAAGGGAAATACAAAGAAGATGTGGAAACGCTACTAAAAAGCTTTGAGGAATAAAACGGAAATAAATCTTTATAAAGTAGAGTACATAAAATATGCAAAAATTATTGATCTTTCTGTTCTCTTTTTTGTTTTTGATGTGGGTGGTTATGGCTTCTGTTTTTCTCATCAGGCCGACATCCTCTTCTCCACAAAACAACAAAGCCATTAAGCTCATAAAATGTCCTGTATGCCAGGAAAAAATTTCAACAAGAGCATCCACTTGTCCCCATTGTGGAGATTCATCATCCTCAATACCTGCTATACTCTATAGCCTGGCAGGTTTTTCCCTGCTATTAGGGCTACAAATTTTCCAAATCCCTATACCAATAGCAGAAAAAAGATATTTATACTTTCTATTGCTATTGAGTACACTTTGTTTCTTTCTTTCTGGAGTCTTTGTTAATCCATTCGAAACACCTGATTTTTTCAATCTTTTCTCCGTAGCAGGTATATTGTTAATGACTGTAGCTGTTGCTCAGCTTAGCTATGTTATCTGGAAACAAAATCCCCAATTCTCTATAAAAAAAAATAAAAATCTTTAGAAAATTTTACCTGAAAAAACTTCCCTTTAAGTTTTAATATCCTGTTTGTCAATAGATTGTAGCCTCAGGGTTGCGCCGAAAAAGTCGTGTCTGCCCGAAAGTCCAACGACAGCGCAATCCCTGCGTCTTTGCTCGATAACCTCTAAATAGACTGAAAGATTACTATCGCTATTTCTTTACCGCTTCCTGAAGGTATTCTTTATTGATTTTTTGGGTGTTTTTCCCTGATAGAATAAGAATATTGTTTTCCAGAGAAGTTTGTATCACGAGATTGAAAAATTCTTTGGGAAAAAATCTGGGAGAAATCATGAAAATCTGGACAAAATTTTTGCTATATTCTGAGAGAAAATCCAGGAAGGAATCGGATCTTTTTTCATCAAAAGACAAGATAGGTTCATCGAAAAATAGAAATTGCTTCCATTCTCTACTGGCTTTAACAGACATAATAGCCTGAGAAAAAGCCAGCCTCAACGCCAGACAAATCTGGTCTATAGCACCGCCAGAGAGTTCACAAATGTCCACATAGTCATTCTTTTCTGTGGAAAATACTTTAATGGTAAGATCATCCAGAACCTGTACCTTCTGGTAGCGTCCTCTGGTGAAGCTGGGAAGAACCTTGCTTATCGTTCTGGCAAGGGCAGGGCCAAACCTTTTGTCGGCAGATTCCAATGACTCTTTCATCATTTGCAGAGAAATTGCATGGATTGTTTTATCGCTTTCTATTTCCTGGCCTTGTCTTAGTAAGGATTGCAACTTGTTTGTCAAATCTTTTTTATACAACAAGTCTTCTTCGCATTTTTGTGTCTTTAACTCTATTTCTTTCAAAGAAGGAAGGCATTCGTTCAATTTTTCTTGAAAAATCCATCGTGCCCTTTGTAAGTCATTAAATTTTTCCTGGAGTTTATGCAAAGTGGGGATTGTTACAAAAAAATTTTCCTTTTCTTGCTGGATAGCAAGGGATAATTTTTCGAAGGTTTTTTGTCTTAAAGCCCCTTTAAGGCGGTTGAACAGTCCTGTCCCGCCACCTAAAGAATTCATTCCCGAAAGTTCTCGAAATCGCAGGCGATTTTGCTCATATTCCTGCCATGCTTTATTCATTTCCACAGGATTCTGGATTTCATAGGATTGCAAGCCAGTACGGTATTCTTGAGCCTGGGATAGCAAAGAGTATATATTTTTTTCCAGCTCTTGCATATTTTCCACATAGTATTTTTTGCTCTCATCTGGCATAAATGCAAAATTAATACCCTTTGCAAGGCTTTCTAAAGTTTTCAATAAATTTTCTATCCTGGCATTTTTTTGTTCTAGTTCTTTCTGAAACTCTGTATTCTTCTCTTCTTCTTTTTGTATCTGCTCTTGGATTTGCTGGATATCAGAATACTTTTGAAAAATGTCGGAATATTCTTTTGTCAGAGAAATCAACTTTTTTTGAATTATATCATTTTCCGTACTTTGCAAGTCTTTAAGCGTACTGAAATTTTTGCCTTTAAAGGAAACAGATAACTCTTCTTCTTTTTTCCATTTTTCTATCTCTAAAAAAATTCCTTTTAAAAGCATATTGCTATTTTTTTGTTTTTTGCGGAAATAAAAAATCCCTGCACAAAAAAAGAAAAAGAAAATTCCTGACAAAAGGAGATAGAAAGCTTCTATGCTATAAAAGCTAGAAGGTACAAAAAGATTTTGCTCTTTATTCCAGCTTATAAAATTACAAAAAACAAAAAAAATCAAAAAAAGAAAGGCTAACGCAGAAGAAATAAACTGCAAATAGGATATATAAGAAATCTGTTTTTTCTTTTTATCAAAGGCAAGCTTTATATTAGCAAGTTGTTTCTGGATTTTTTCATGATATTCTGCAAGGAAAGTTTCCAGCGAAGCGATTTCTTTTGAAAACTTTTCTAAAAGTTTTTTTTGTTCCTGGATTTTTAGAAATTCTTCTTTTTTATTCTTTTGTTTTTTTTCGATGCTTTTTTTTTCTTCCCTTAAAATGCCATAAATCTCGGATAGCTCTTCTAATGAATGGTTTAGCTTCTCTTTATAAAACTGGCAGAAAATGGAGATTTCCAATATATTAAAGCATGAAGACATTTTGCAATGAGATTCAATCATTTCCTGATATTGAATCAACTCTTGTTCATTTTTATCAAAATCTTCCTGCGCTTGTTTTTTTTGTTTTTTTAGCTCTTCTAATTGTTTATGCAAAGACCTTTCCAGATTGCTGTCTGCTTTGATATTTTTTAAAAGATTTTGATGTGTTTCTAGCTCTTTTTCCAATTTTTCTAAGCGTATTTGGAGGTTTTGGATTTCTTGCTTCAAAATATCACAAGCTTTTTCCATGCAATCAAACCCAAGCATTTTATGAAGAATTTCTCGAGTATTTACCCTTTTTTCCTTAAGGATATTAATTTCTTTTTGTGCAAGATAAAAGCTATAGCGAAAATTTTCAAAGTTGAACTTTGTGAGTTCCTCAATTTCCCTTGTGACTGCGTATGCGCCTTTTATAATGGGAGTTGCCTGATTCGCTTTATATAATGCTGCCCTGTGTTCATTACTCTGGTCTATATATCGGACAACAGTGTATTCATCTCCTTCTATACGGAAAGTAACACGAGCTTCACAGCTTTCTGCCTCCCAGTTTATAAGCTGTGTCAGATTTTCTTTAGGAAACCTCACTGGGGAACCAAACAAAGCAAAGCTTACTACCTCGCCTATCGTAGATTTTCCAGATTCATTATCTCCAAAAATACCGATAAATACTTTGTCTTGCAAGTCTGAAATTTCCAGGCGTTTATACTTCATGAAATTCGATGCCTGTATGGATTTTAGCAACATATTGGATCCTAAGCAATGATATTTATTGCAATTTTTTTAAAATGTCTAAACCAAGCTCCAAAGCCTTACGGTAGAGTTCTATTTTGTTTTCCTCTCTAAATCGCGTGGCTAAGTCCATCTTCTGCTGGATATACTTTTTATACTCTTCTTGAGGAGAGTAAAGGACAAAATCATCATTTTCCATAGATTTTTTTTCTGTAAAAGGACACGAAGCATACGAAGGAAAAACTGCCGCGCTTCTCGCTTGCATTGCATACAGAGTCAAGTAATATGCGATTTAAACCACAGATGAACACAAATGGACACAGATAATTTTTAAACTTCGTGCCCTTCGCGTCTTTGTGGTAATTTTTTTTTATTTGCGTTTATCTGTGTCTATCTGTGGTTCTTTTTAATGTATGCAATCCATCCGAGATGCTCTGTAAATTCAGAAAGGAGGTTCGCCTAAATCGGGTTCATCCCATGTAGGAGGATTCAAATCGCTGGCGTTGGTCTGCTCTGGAGAAGTCCAGCCAGGTTCGCTGCCCATAGGAGCAGGCTGCTGTGTCTGGGGTGCAGGGGATGCAGCAGGATTATAAGGCATCATGCCAGGAGCTGGATAAGGCATATTTTGTGAAGGATAGGGAGGCATGCCCTGTACAGGTGCGCCATAAGGCATAGGCGTTCCATAGGGCATATCCTCTTTTCTAAAATCCAAAAATTGCACATTTTCTGCTATTACATGTAGTTTGTATCTTTTTTGACCTGTCTGTTTATCGTCCCAGGAATCCATTTTTAATCTTCCAGCGATAAAAATTGTGCGGCCCTTTTTCAGATATTTATGTATATTTTCTGCTGTTTTCCCCCAACATGTTACATCTACAAAGGTTGTCTCTTCTTTGAATGTCGAGTCTTGTGCACGATATCTTCTTGTTGTGGCAAGCCCTATCTGAGAGACATACTGGCCACCAGGAGTGCTGCGCAACTCTGGATCTCTTGTCAAACGTCCAATCAAACGTACTTCGTTTAAATCAGCCATACACTTTTCCTTCTTTTTTTTTAAGCAATATTGTTTTTTAAAATTTAAAATGTTACTTATTTTTTTGCCAATAGGTCTGGTTTGTTTCTCCTACAGGAAGTTTCATTTTGGGCTCTTTGATTGCTTCTGCAATTTTTTGGTTTTTTTCTTCATCAAAAGCCCATAAACTCATGATTTCCCAAAAGCTTCCTGTTCTCGAAAGATAATTTTCTGGATAATCGAATCTATTCCAGAACAAAAGACGACGGCAGTTGATACCCCAGGCTAAAGCATAAGGATGCTGTTCCATAAGAATAGAGTCTAGTTCATTGAGTGCTTCAACTCTTTGCCTTTGCAAAAACATTTTACGATAGGCTTCGCATATACGATCTACTTTTTCCATCTTTAAGCCAGAAATATTGTTAGAAGGAACATCTGCCAGATTAGAAGCCCATGAGCTTTCTGGATTGGGAAAAGCAAGACCACTCCAACTGACAAAAACCATATCGAATTCCCGCTTTGCTGTCAATTCAGGCTTAGATGCCTGGAAATTCAGCTTGATTCCTGCCTTTTTCAGGTCAACCTGGTAAATCTTCTCTAAAAGAGGCTGTATGGAAGGAGGGCAGAGAAAAGTCACTTCCAATATTTTTCCCTCTTTCACAAGCCAACCTTCTTCATTTTTTTGATGCCAGCCTGCTTCTTTCAACAAGGAAACTGCTTTTTCAAAATCATAGCGATAACGAGGATTTTTAGGATTAGCGTAGATACTACTGGGAAAATAGGAATCCAGAGGTTCATATTCATTGAAGAAAAAATCTTCAATGAATTTTTCTCTATTAAAGAGGTAGACAAAAGCACCACGAATCTGTATGCTATCGAAAGGACTTCGTCTCATATTGAAGGCAATGCCACTATAGCCCTGTGGCTGCTGGTTGAAAATTTTTCTTTTCTGTATCAGCCCTCTTTGCACTTCTTCAAAATCTGTTTCCTTTACCCATCTTTTTGCCACATGAACTTCATAAACATCAAAATCGCCTTTTTTAAAACGATCAAAAGCTTTTTGCTCATCTGGCTCTACAATAAACTCTACTGTATCAAAATTATGAAGATTTTTATTGAATTTCTCATTTTCTCCCCAATAGTCTTTTCTCTTCTGAAAAACGAGCTTTTGTTTTGCATTCGCGTCGTCTAAACTCAGAGAATAAGCACCTGATCCAGGAATAGCCTTATTGTTATACTCTTTAAGATAGGCAGCCCCATCAAGTTTCTTTAAGATATGAGAAGGATAGATTGTCATTGCTGCAAAATTCAAGAAAAGCTGCCAGTTAAGTTCTTTGGCTGTAACATGCAATATATATTTGCTTTCTGCCACAGGTTTATGATAACGCTGAAAGATTTGATTCATGTAAGGGCTTTCGATTTTCGGATCTATCAGCAATTGCCATGTGGCGATGATATCTTTTGTCGTTACAGGCGTTCCATCTGACCATTTGGCTTTGGGGTTCAGTCGAAAACGGAAAGTTTTGGAATCCCTCAGTATCTGCCAATGAGTAGCAAGCGATGGAATAAATTCCAGATGATTTGGATGCAGCTTTAAAAGGCTTTCATAAAGCATTTCTCTCATAATCCCATTGATAGTAAAGTTACTATCTTTTCCTGTTGTTCTTATTGTAAGAGGGAATGCAGGGATACAGACTCTCAGCATTCCTCCTTTTTTCGCATTAGGATTAGAAAAAATTTCACACTGGCGGTTGTCTTCCCAGTCTACGCCTGAAAATCCTGATCCGCCAGCTTCGGCTGATATATTTTCTTCATCGAACGTTACAGCCTCTTCAACAGGTTGTTTGACAGAAGAAGCCTCTTCCTTGCATCCTGGCAGCCAAAAGAAAACCAATGACAAACAAAACAAACAAAAAATCTTTTTATCCATTCGTGTATGTATCCGAAAAAAATTTCTATCCTGGTTACAAAATTTTATATAGTTTGTCAGGATACCATATTTTTGACAACTACGCAATAGGATTCTGCTTATCCTTTTCGAGAATGAGTATTGGATAAAATACAAACCAATATCACAAGAGGAGCAAAAAGTAAGGCTATGATTCCAATAGCTATCTCTCGCCAGCTATTAGGATGCAAGAGGCAAAGCCTGACAAGTGCCCTAAGCTGATATGCTGTTTCTTTCAAGACTATTTTCATGGCTATTCTGGCAAAACGAGTGGTTTATAAAGTTCGGAAGAATCATCCTGGATTTTTACAGAAGGATGATACCCTGGCAACAGAGAAGGGCTAGGAGAATTCTGCCAGAGCTTATTGAACAAAAATCCAGAAAAGTAGACAAGAATAAAGATCAGCATAATCCATCGGAAAAAGGCCTCTGTTTCATCTGCTCTTTCTTCCTTGATTTCTTCTGTAAATTTTTCTTTGACTTCATCAAACGTATAGTCCAGCTTAACCCCACAGTGACGGCAATATAGCTCTGTATCTGGGGTTTGCTTGTGGCAATTCAGACATTTCATATTCTTCATGGTTCTTCTCCAGTATTTATTTTTCCTTTGCCTCACGGGTCAACTGGTGGAGTTTTAACACAGAGGCTTTTTTAGCATCATTGTAGCGGGTAATCATATAAAGATTATGTGTAGCGATTTGCTTTGCGTTTACAGGATCTTCTTTGACTTCAGCATAGAATTGTTGATCGGGAATCCTCGGAAGAAATTGTTCCAATAATTTCTGGGCTTCTTTGCAGTATTCAGTCACTTTGTCTGTTCTACCCTTGAGATAGCGAAGTGCGACATAGTTATTCATGATAAGAAATTCTCTTGTCGTGAGATTCCCCTCTTTGGGCAATCCCTCCATCGCCTTTTCATAATATTCATAGATAGCACGATTCATGTATACTTCAATACGCTTTCTGATGTTATATTCTCTATCCATAAAGCCGACGAGCGATTGCATTTTATTATCTTGTATTAAAGATCGTCTTTCCTCTTTTTCCTCAGAAGAGGCGCGTTCAAAGTAAGCCCAGGAGTCAGCCTGTCTTCCTAGATAATAAGAAGAAATCGCCATTCCCAGATATAAGTCAGAGATATTTTTTCTGAGCAGCCATTCTTCTAACTTGGGAGATTGCTGGAAACCACGAAGATGGGTGCAAAACATTTCGAGATCCTGATTGTAATAGACCGCCGATTGTATCAGCTCTTTTCTTGTGCTATCTGGCAGCCAGGGATGGCTCATCATCTTTTTATATAAGGCAACAATAGCACAAGGAAGTTCTGGATTTACCATACGACAGATATGAGCTTGCTGCAAGCATTCTAACGACGTACAAAGTTCACGCCCTGCATTATCCAAAATCTCGGCAGAAGGCTTTTGATGGGAAAGTTGTTGCCATAGCTCTTGCCCCCGATGATAAGACATCAAGGCTTTTCCTATATACAGCGACTGGCATGCTCCTCTGGAAGGAGGATTCCATAGTGATGCCATCTCTTTTCTATCCAAAAGGCCATCCCCATTTATGTCTATTTCTTCCCACTGTTCCTGCTTGCCTTTCCATTCGCTTTTGCTAATAAAATTGTCCAAATCCACATCGCTGCTTTGCAAAAGCGCGGAAAATTCCTGGCTGCTTTTTTCTACAGAGAGAAAGGTTTGCCAGGCATTGTCGAGATAAGCCTTACTTTTTTTCTTATCCCCTTCTTGATCCAGCCAGATTCCCTTTTTATAATAAATATGAGCCAATGCTATAGGAATATCAGAAAAATTTTTGTCTTCTTTTGCCAGAGCTTGAAGCTCTCTTTCCATATCACTCCATAGCTGAAACATCTTATTTTTATCTTTTTCTTCTTCACTTTCGTAGAGCTTACATACAATAAGCCCTACCCGCGCTGGCAAAGTGTCTATATATCCCTGAGAAAGAATTGTCTGATATAGTTCTTTGGCTTGTTTTATTTTTTTCTTTTCTACAAGAAAATTGGCTTTAACGTATAGAAGAACAGGATCTTCCAGTCGGGCTTCTTCTGCAGAGTTCATTGACTGATCCATTTCGCCCCATTTTTCAGCACTATAGTATCCTAATGTCTGCTTGAAATTCTGGTAATAAACCATATTGCTCCATGCTTTTTTCCAGACAGAGATGCTCATGGGAATCAAAATAGCAATCACTATAACTTCTATGATAGAAATTGCGTTAAAACGAAAGCGGGGTATTTGCATTATGATTGCCTTTCCTAAAAATTTACTTGGCTCTTGCTTTGCCGATTTTTCCTTCTAATGTATGTATCAAAATGGGGCCTAGTGCCCTGCTATCCCGAAAATACACTTCCCTTGTATAGTTGTTTCTGGTGTCTACTAAAAGATAGCAATAGTCTCTTGGTATTAAAATTTCAGGAAGGTTATCTTGAGAGGCATAGTTATCCTGCACATAGCTTTCTTCCAGAAGCTTTCCGTTGCGGTAAACTTTGCCAGCTTTTAAAGCAATGCGATCTCCTGGTAAGCCGATAACTCTTGCAAAAAAGAGCATATCTTTTCTGTCTTGGCCTGGTTTAAAAGGATAGTCATAGTAAACAACATCACCATATTGGAGATTCGCCCAGGTTTCCAACCGCAATCCTGCGTGGAATTTTTTAGGGCTGAAGCTAGGACTCATCTGGTAATGATCCAGAGGGATAATAATCATATCACGACTTTGCCATACTATAAAACCTATATAAATCAAAGACAATGCTATAAAAAACTTGATATAGTCTATTGCCTTTCTCATGCTCAATTTTTTTTGTGGATCTATAGCCATAAAGCATTCCTTATTTCCCAGGGCATTGCCCTGGGCTTATTATATACAGGCCTTTCAGGCCCAATTTGCTACATCTACTCTACATAATCAAAACGGGCGGTAAAGTGTTTTAGGAAAGGAGGGGAATAGGTAAACTTCATTCCTCTCAGGGAATTTTTATTTTTAGCGATTTCTTCCATTCCTTCTAATATATAATCAAAATGACTTTGAGTATATACTCGTCTGGGGAAGGCCATGCGGACCAATTCCATCGCTGCTGGCACGAATGCGCCAGTTGTTTTATCTACTTTGCTAAACATCACAGAGCCAATTTCACAAGAGCGGACTCCCTCTGCCAGATACAGTTCTACAACCAGAGATTGCCCTGGGAATTGTCCTGGCGGAATGTGGGACAAAAACTTCTTGGCATCAATATAGACAGCGTGTCCACCAGAAGGCTGCACAGTAGGGATACCTAATTTATTCAATCCTTCAGCCATATATCTTACTACGGCAAGGCGATATGACAGATATTCTTCCTGAAGCACTTCTTCCAGGCCTACGGCAAAAGCTTCCAGGTCTCTTGCTGCAAGTCCGCCATAGGTAGGAAATCCTTCTGTCAATATAAGATTGTTTCTCAGATCATTGACCCATTTCCCATCTCTCAGAGCAATGAATCCTCCGATGTTGACAAGGCCATCTTTTTTGCCACTCATCAGACAGCCATCTGCCAGGGAAAAAACTTCCTGAACAATAGAACGTACATCTCTATTTTGCATCCCAGGCTCACGGAGTTTTATAAAATAGCTATTTTCCGCAAATCGACAGGCATCTAATATAAAAGGAATGTTGTAGCGATGATATATTTGGGAAAGAGCACGGATGTTTTCTAAAGATACAGGCTGTCCCCCGCCAGTATTGTTGGTAATGGTGATCATTCCCAGAGGAATGTTCTTTTGATTTTCACGGCAAAATGCTTCCAGTTTCTCTAAATCTACATTTCCCTTGAAGGGGTGAGGATCTTGTGTGTCTTTTCCCTGGCTGATAACAAAATCGCAAGCCACTCCGCCTAGTTGTTCAATATTAGCTCTGGTAGTATCAAAATGATTGTTGGAAGGAACCATCATGCCTGGTTTCACCAAAAGAGAAAACAAAAGATGTTCTGCTGCTCTTCCCTGATGCGTAGGAATAACATAAGAATATCCTGTAAGATTTTGTACTGTTTTTTCGAACTTGACAAAGCTTTTCGAGCCAGCATAAACCTCATCCGCCACCATCATGGCTCCCCATTGCGCAGCACTCATAGCCGTTGTTCCAGAATCTGTAAGAAAATCAAAAGTGATATATTCTGCGGGAACCAAAAACAGATTGTATCCTGCTTTTTTGGCTGCCTGCTCTCTGTCCTGGCGGGTAAAGCTGCGAAGAGGTTCTACCATCTTGATTTTAAAAGGTTCTATAATAGTTTTATGCTTTTCCATGAAAAAATCCTTAAACTTTCTCCTGGGATTTCCCAGGTTTGATTCCATCGCTTCTTCCCCGCAGGATTTTTTCTTTTCCTGGAGAGAAATCCAACGATAGGAAAATTGTTTTATTTCCTCTAGTGTGTGAAAAACCAAAACCATGCTATACGACTCTTCAGAGATTTGTTCTCGTGTTTTTTCCAGATTACCGAACTGGTAAAGCAAAACATCATGCCCTACTTTGAAACGTCTGCCTGCATCATTCTCTTGGCAAACAGAAAAGGGCAGATCAAACAGAAACAACACTTTCTCATATTGGTACTGGTCTGCTATGGATATAAGCTTCTGTCTGTATTTTTTCCGAAGTGCAGTAGAATCAGCCACTACAGGATAGCCATTTTTCATCCTCTTTTCTATATGCATATAAAAAAGATCAAAAGCATCATCGGAAATTCTTTGATTTCCCTGGAAATCGCAAATCATTGCACGACAGTGATCCGTAGAGGCTATCATAGTAAAAGGAAAATAATTTTTAGCAAAAGTAGATTTTCCTGATCCTGATGGGCCAACCAAAATCAGAAGAGATTTTCGAGAAAGCGCAACAGCTTCAGAAGAAAGAGCCAATTGCTTTGGATGTATTTTATTCCATTCCATATTTTACATGATACCCAAAAAAATGTGCCAGATAGGCAGTGCTATGATGATAGCATCTGCTTGGGTAGGCGGCATGCTACCATAAAATTGATAAAAGCCTGATTTTATGATTGTAAACTTTACCTTGCTTTTGTCAAGGCTTTTTTGATCCAGGCATTCACGCACAAATTTTAAAAATGACAAATTTTGTCACTTTTAAAATCCAAAGTGATAAAATTTGTAAATAGAAAAGTTACTCTAAAAATACAAGCCTTATTTTATAAGGATTTTTTTTTAAGAATTATTGGCACACTTTATGCCCTATACATAAATAGAATTTTTTATAATCTTGTGCCTGAAAGAAAAAAATTCTTTGAAAAATTGTTCTTTTTTTCGTAGTAACTCGCTATACCATAGCTCACTAGTTTACATTCTGTGTATCAAGTAAAACACAGTTCAGTAAAAATTATTCATTATTTTTTTTATTTCTAAAGGAGAAGTTTGATGAGAAACACTCGTAAAGGCTTCACATTGATCGAACTGATGATCGTAATCGCAATCATTGCTATTATTGCAGCTATCGCTATTCCTGGTATTTTGTCCGCTCGTCGTTCTGCTAACGCCGGTTCTGCTCTTGCTAACTTAAAGAGTTTCTCTACTGCTATGGCTACTTTTGCTCAGGATTCTCCAACCCAGAGCTATCCTGCCAATACAACCGGTTTTGGCGACTATTATAGCCATCTGAGTCCTAAGGGCGGTTATAAATATCAATATAACACCAACACTGGACTGAGCAGATTCACCTATTCAACCTATCCTGTTAGCATCAACAACGGAACCAAACTGTATTTCGTAGATGAATCCAACAGAATTTATGAAGCAAATGCTACCACTAGTGCCGATATACCTGCTGCAAATGGTAGTCTTACTGTAAACGTTGATGCGACTTCTGGTTCACAAGTCACTCTTCCTGGCACATCTAGAACTTGGACTGCCAAATCCTAGTAGATTTGCTTTAGATCTCATCTAAAAGACAAAAAATAAAATCCCTCGGTTTCACCGAGGGATTTTATTTTTTGTCTTTTGTCTTTTAGATCTATGACTACAGGGAAATAAAGATGACAAATTTTGTCACTTTTACAACTAAAAGTGATAAAATTTATAAAAAGAAGCATACCCTCTAAAAATACAAGCCTTATTTTATAAGGATTTTTTTTTAGGAATGATTTGGCATACTTTATGCTCTATACTATAAACACAATTTTATAAATCTTGTGCCTGAAAGAAAAAAATTCTTTGAAAAATTGTTTGCTTTTTTCGTAGTATCTCGCTATACTATGGCTCACTAGTTTACATCCTGTGTATCAAGTAAAACACAGTTCAGTAAAAATTATTCATTATTTTTTTTTATTTCTAAAGGAGAAGTTTAATGAGAAACACTCGTAAAGGCTTCACATTGATCGAGCTGATGATCGTAATCGCAATCATTGCTATTATTGCAGCTATCGCTATTCCTGGTATTTTGTCCGCTCGTCGTTCTGCTAACGCCGGTTCTGCTCTTGCTAACTTAAAGAGTTTCTCTACTGCTATGGCTACTTTTGCTCAGGATTCTCCAACCCAGAGCTATCCTGCCAATACAACCGGTTTTGGCGACTATTATAGCCATCTGAGTCCTAAGGGCGGTTATAAATATCAATATAACACCAACACTGGACTGAGCAGATTCACCTATTCAACCTATCCTGTTAGCATCAACAACGGAACCAAACTGTATTTCGTAGATGAATCTAACAGAATTTATGAAGCAAATGCTACAGCTAGTTCCGATATACCTGCTGCAAATGGTAGTCTTACTGTAAACGTTGATGCAACTTCTGGTTCACAAGTTACTCTTCCTGGAACATCCAGAACTTGGACTCCTAAATCCTAGTAGATTTGCTTTAGATCTCATCTAAAACAAAAGAAAATCCCTTGGTAGAACCAAGGGATTTTCTTTTTACCAGCCTTTTTTTTCAACAATTTTTTCCTTCTTCCCTCTTTTCAAAAATTTCATTGCTTTTTTTCCTTCCTCTCATTAAGATAGATAAAAATACCTGTATTCTAAAAAAGAATATCGTACCACTACCTTATTATAAAGGAAGTAGCTTTGGACAAAAAAGTAAAAAAAAGAAGGCGTATTGTGGCTATTTGCGGGCCAAGCGGTGGGGGAAAATCGTTTTTAGTCAAAAAATTCACGAACTACTGCCGCATCAGTACAGACGATTTTTATCTGGGAAAATCCAAAATGAAGTTGGATGAAAAAGGCGTATACAATTTTGATAAACCTGATGCTGTTGACTTGGATGAATGTGCGCATGTCCTTCATGATCTCTCGAATTCTCTCCCTGGAAAAGAAATCTTTATTCCCGACTATTGTATGAAGCAATCCGAACGCATTGGAACCAAAGTTGTCATTGTACCTGATGAAGATGCTATCATTATTGTAGAAGGCATTTTTGCCTTTCATCCTCCTCTTTTGCAAATGGCAGATTTTCGTATTTTCGTAGAACCACCAGAAGAGGTGATTCTCGCTCGCAGGTATAAAAGAGATATATTGGAAAGAGGACGCACACCTCTTGGTATTTTACAACAATACCCTGTTGTTATTGCAGGGTTATCAGCAGTTGCCAAAATAAATAGACATAAATAGAAATAAATAGCTTAT
>CALKWO010000247.1 GCA_938003875.1 uncultured bacterium | reverse complement strand
GTTTACTCTGTATATCTAAATTATCTATATTTTCTTGCTTACTAGATTTTTCCAGATTATCCGATTTCTTCTCTCTACTGTCTTGTATCCACTTCAACGGGTCTGCCCCTAATCTTGCTTTCTTTACCATTGTCAATTCCTTTCTAAAATTTCTTTGCACAAGTTTTTATAATCTACTGCACCATAGCTCTCTGGTTTATATTCAAAAATCGTTTGTCCAAAACCTGGTGCTTCAGCCAGAGAAATATTATCTCGAATCATTGTCTTAAAAATTTTTTCCGTTCCAAAATATTCTTTGATCTTTTCCACTACTTCTTTATTTAGTTTTTTTCTTGCATCATAACGTATTGCGATAATTCCCGTTATTTTTAAATAGCGATTGAGTCTCTTTTGTACGATCTCCACTGTTTGAATTAGCTTACTCATACCTTGTAAAGCTAGAAATTCGCTTTGCAAAGGGATATACACATCATGAGCTGTCGTTAAGGCATTCAAAGTCAAAAGCCCTAACGATGGCGGGCAGTCTATTAAAATATAATCGAATTTCTCCGCCATTTCATCCAGGGCTTCCTTAAGCAAAAATTCCCTTCCTGCCATACCTGATAGCTCTATCTCTGCGCCCGAAAGGTTTAAATTCGCTGGTATCACCTTTAGTGATCCCCTTTCCTGGATTACTTCTTTTGCTCTCGCTTCTCCTTTCAAAAGCTCATATACTGTTTTTTCCATCTCATGCGCTGCTAACCCCAGACTATATGTAAGATGGGCTTGAGGGTCTATATCCACCACCAATACCTTTTTCCCTAACATGCTCAGCCCTGCTCCTATATTTACCGTGCTTGTACTTTTTCCACACCCTCCCTTCTGATTCGCCAAAGCTATTATTTTCATCTTTTTCTCCTAAAAATTACTGATATTTCTTATTTTATTGTATTATTAATATTATCCGATAATTCTATTTTTTTTCAAGATATTTATATGGCCTTGTTTACTCTGTTTACTCTGGAATATTTTAATCCATAGCCAGGCCTCTTTCCATGCTCATACCCAGGCCTCTTTCCCTGCAAGACAAGCCAGTCAGCCAGCCTTTGATCCTCAAGCCAGCCAGCCCTGCTCTTTCTCCTCCACCCTCAGCCAGTCTGCTATTTAGCTCGTCATGCAAGCCTTGCAAGCATAAGCAAGGTTCTGCCTGTCTTGCTTCTTTCCTCCATTTAGCCAGCCTTTGCTCTTCCCCTCCCCGCCAAGCCAGTCCTGCTATCCAGCCTATCAGCCAGTCATGCCAGCCTTGCTATCCAAAGCCTTGCCTGACAAGCTTGGCGGGGGCTTTAGGTCTGGCTGGTTTGCTCTTCTTGCCAGGCTGTAGGCATGGCTGGCTTTGGTTGCCTGGCTTCTCTTTTGCTCTTTGGCTTCTATCTGGGGGGAAATTCCCCCCAGGCCCCCCTTTAAAGATTTTTTGCTCCGAGTCGTTAGTCGGCTTATCGTTTTCATGTACGGCAAAACCAGCCATGTTTCTATTGCAATACACGTCTGTACCTTGATGTTTTCAATACTCGCTTTCTGTGTGGTTTTGCCTATGAAAACGATGCCGGCGGAGCTTCCTTCTTTTTCGTGAGTCTCTATAATTAAGTGCCCCCAAACCCAGTACCCCTAAAAAACCAATCTCCCACCTCGCAAGATTTTTTGGCAGACATGCCTTTCCTTATGTTCGGGCAAGGAAGGCTGCAAGCCTGGGGATTTGCCAGCCTGGCTTTTTTAGCTTTGCAACCAAGCAACCTAGCTGCCTGATTTTTGGGGGGGAAAAAGAGGCCGAGCAAGAAAAGCTATGCAGGGAAGGCTAGGCCAAGACTGGCTGACTGGCTTGGGGGGGAAAGCCTGCTAGCAGGCAGGCCTTTCTTGTGAGGCTTGTTATAAAAAAATACCGAAGTCTACCATGCCTTTGGCATAAAGCTTTGATCATTCTTTATGCAGGCCGACTCTTTCCATTTGGCAAGTAAAAAAAATCCTTTTTCCATAGCGTATTTTTCTACTTCTTCTGAACTTTCGAGATATGCCAAAGCACCAAAAAGCTCTTTATCTTTATATGAATACAAAACTTTCTTTAGCTTTGGCATATCATCTACAAGATAATCAACATTATATAGTTCCAGCTTATTTATCACTTCTATAGCTATCAGACAATTTTTTCCAAACGCCATAGAACTTACTGTTACTTCTGGGCTATATAGCCTTTCTGATGTTCCTTGTATTTCTATTCCTCTTTCACAAAATATTTTAGGAAGGTTTGGAATTAAGCATTTCCTTAAAAAATGATCCCATTTATCTGCGCTACTTTGCTCTATTTCTTCCTCTAGTTCTGGTTCAATTTTTCCATAGCCAAGTCCCTTCCTGCGTTCCTTTCTTTCCTGCATGATGAAATCAAAGAGTTGGTCAGCATCTTCATCAGTAGTCCAGTTTTTATAAAATTCTTCCAAGCTTTTTACTGGCTTTTTGTTTTGCTGACGAATTAATTCTTCAAGATACGCATCTGCTTTATTTTCCATAGTATCACCTCGTTTTTACCTTAAATTTATCTCAGGAATCAGTCCTTTTTTCTCCAATTCAGGCTTTAAGAATTGATAGCGGAATATCGCTTTGTTCTCCTTTAATGATCCGTCGAAATCACTTGGCTTTATCCACACAAAGTATTCTTGCTTATATTGCTCTTGCTCTTCCTGGCTAAGTCCGTTCCAGGCTTCATCTATCAGCCTATCCACCTTTTCTCTTGGGGTTTCTGGTTTTCTGGCTACTCCCTGGGAAAAGCTCCAACCATCCATGAATGCTTTATATACCCAACCTACTTTGGGTGCATTGCCTTCTTTTAGCTGCTTTTCGTAGGCTGCTTTTATTCCTGGGTAATGCTTTGCTACATGCTCAAACGGTAGGGAGGCTATTTCTTTTTTCCTGGCTTTGTGGAAATGCGGTATGGTATCCAGCCAGTTCAAGGCTTCCAGGTATTTTTCTTGATCCTGTGGCTTTACGCTCTGGTCTGGCATTTTTTCTGGTGGTGCTGGCAGGACTTTTTCCAGCATTTTCTTCGATTTTTCCTCTTCTCTGGCTTTGGCCTTTTCTATTGTTTCCAGTATCTCTGGCTTTATTTCTATGGGTAAGGCGTACTTGCTTGCATAGGTAAAAATGCAATGCCCTCTCATCGGGTCAAATTTGTAGCTCTTTAGATAGCCTTTTTCTATTAGTGGTTGGGCTATATGTTCTAGTGTCTTACGCCTCTCTGTAGTATGTTGGGTTTTTACTGGAAGCCACCGACAAAGAAATTCTTCAGAAATGATAAATTCTCCTTGTATATTGTGATAGCGTCTTTTTTCCAGATATTCATACAGCCTACGTGATAATCCTTCTGGTAAAGCTCTATACCAGGACATTTCCAAGAGCTGATAATATTGGTTTTCCAAATTCATTTTTAGCTCTGGGGGAAAGATAATAATACTTTTGCTTTTGCGTTTATTGTTCATATTTTTGAACTTAGGATCAAAGGCAAAAAGGCTTGCGCTATCATATAGGGAAAAATATACATCAACTTCTTCCGTACCATTTTTTGTTTTCATAAGAAAGCATCTTTTCAATTCATATCGAGCCATGCTAAGCCTTTTCATGGATTCTCGTATCTGTTTTACATAGTCTTTAGGAGGATTTAGGTGAAGCTCTCTAGCAATATCACTGTAATTAAAAATTACTTGCTCTGGCATACCCTGCTTAATCCAAATTCTCATCGTAGCAGTATAAACATCCTGCTCAAAGCTGCCAGGAACACCATATTCGCAAACACATTTTAATTTATATTCTTTATCTCTATCTATCCACTCTGTAATCAATTTTTCAGGTTTTCCTTTTCCAAAATAAAAAAGAGGCAATTGAATCGTACTGTTTTCTTTGGCGTAAAGCTCATGATAGTCAGATTTCATGAAAAATACCTCCTAAAATGCACTATGAACCAGAATACATTATCAAAATATAGCAACTTTTTTTCCTACTCTATCAAAAGTCTTTATAAAATACAACATGATTTCGGGTTCATAATGCATTTTATCGGGTTCATAGTGCATCTATATCGGGTTCATAGTGCATCTATATCGGGTTCATAGTGCATATTTTTGCTTATAACTTGTTTAATAGCAAGACTTACGCATCCTATATACTTAGATATATCCTTAAAGATAATAACAATAAGGAAGCTTTTCTTTGGATTAAAAAAATTTACTGCAAAAGGAAGGGGATTTGTTGTTATTGTTTTTTCCGCTTGCGCTTATAAAAAAAAACAATAATGCGAAAGCAAAGAAGAAAGAGACTGTCAAAATAAAAAGGAAGCAAAAAATCTTGCGCCGGCTGGCAAGGTTCTTTTCAT
>CALKWO010000246.1 GCA_938003875.1 uncultured bacterium | reverse complement strand
TGTGTCTATCTGTGGTTCTTTTTAATGTATGCAATCCATCCGAGATGCGCTGTAGGTAAGCAAAAACAAATATTTTGCTTTTTTATAATAATCAAAGTGATCCTGTGCAAAATGAGCAGTGCTATGAAATAGCATCTGCTCCATTGTGCGGTTTCAACACCACTTTGACCAGAATAAATATTTTACTTTTTTCTTGGATTTTAAAGTTATATCAGATATACTCAAAAAACAAGCTTTTGTAGATTTGCTAGCTTTGAAATTTGCTTTTTAGAGAGATACAGCAGGGCAAAAGGGGTATTATGCTCCGACCTGTTCTCAGAATATTTTCTCAGTAAAGGATTTCTCAATGCACGGAATGTTGGTCTATTTTATTCGCAGGATATTGCTGATTCCTGTCACCTTTCTGATCATTACTTTCATGGTCTATGCTGTGCTGCGTGTCGTTCCAGGCGGGCCTATCGAGCAAGCCCAGATGCGTATGCAGCAGGCCATGCAAGAAGGCAGTGCAGGCGGAGCTTCCCTTGATTTCAAGGGGGGTGCTTTGCCTGAAGAAGCCATTAAAGAATTGAAAGAATATTACAAACTAGACCGTAGCATACCTATAGCGTATTTGCTATGGCTCAAGGGGATTTTCACCCTGGATTTTGGAAAATCCTACCAGGTCGGAGAGCCTGTTCTGGATGTGATTGTTTCCAAATTCCCCATATCCATATATTTTGGTCTTATTGGCTACCTTGCCTCCTGGATTGTTTGTATTCCTCTAGGAGTTTTTAAAGCCTTGAAACACAAATCGTTTTTCGATACGTCTACCTCTTTTCTGGTTTTTCTTGGCTATTCTGTCCCTGGATTCGTAGCGTGCCTCATTCTTCTTGTCCTTTTTGGCGGAGGGTCGTATTGGGATATAGTTCCTCTGGGCGGTTTTCGCCCTGACAATTGGGAGGAACTGGATTGGTTCAGGCGAATCATGACCCAGATACACCATACCCTTGTCCCCATGTTTGGCTATATGATCGGAGGCTTTGCCAGCATGACAATCCTGATGAAGAATTCTCTCTTGGAAAATCTAGGATCGGACTATGTTCGAACTGCTTTTGCAAAAGGGCTTACAGAAAACAGAGTCATCTTTGTCCATGCTCTTCGCAATTCCTTGATCCCCATCACGGCTGGTATTGGCCATGCCCTGGGGCTACTTTTCGCTGGTTCTTTTTTGATCGAGAAAGCCTGCAATATTCCTGGAATGGGCTATCTGGGCTTTACTTCCCTTCAGGCCAGAGATTATCCTGTTGTAATGGGTATCCTGGTGTTTGGTGTTTTGATACAGCTTGTTGGAAATATCATCTCGGATTTGGTTTGGGCTTGCATTGACCCCAGGATTCGTTTTGAAAAGTAAGAGGAATGAATATGGATTTACTCATTACAATTTTCTGGTTGTTTCTTGTTCTATTGGCCGCTTTCTGGCTTACAACAAAAGGCATTCCCAAAATTTTTGCATTCGTCATGAGACTTTTGGGATTTCCTGTAGAGCTGTCTCCTGTAACGAAAAAACGCATCAAACGTTTTAAAAGCATCAAGCGAGGCTATTATTCCTTTCTCATGATAACGACTCTTTTGGTTCTCTCTTTTTTCCTGGAACTTCTCATCAACAACAAAGCCCTGATTATTTATTATAATGGAAATCTTTCTTTCCCTGCTCCTATGGAATGGTTGAACAGGCTTTCTTTCCTAGAGATTTCTTCCTTCAATAAAGCTTCTGAGTTTGGACAGACAGGAACAGGAGAGGTTGACTATAGAAAATTCAACGCATGGACAAAGAATCCTGAACTCATCCAGGAAGAGATTCAGCCAAGACAAAAAGAGCTGCTATCTGTACAGGAAGCTATAAAAAAAATAGATGCTTCCATGCCCAAAAGCGTTCTTCAGGAACGACAACAAAGAGAAAAAAAACTTCTCGATGAAATTCACTTTTTAGAGGAAACTTACAAGAATGCCAAGCAAGGCAGTGCGTGGTGCCTGATGCCTCTTTACCCTTATTCTTACAAAGAACATTTGCTTGAGGCAAAAGGCAGTCCGCCCTATCATCCTACGCTAAAGCATCCGCTAGGCTCGGACGACAAAGGCAAGGATGTGCTGTGCCAGGTGGCCTATGGTTTCAGGGTATCTCTGATGTTTGCCTTGATCGTCGTTGCCATCGGTGAATTCATTGGTATTTTAGTCGGAGCGATCATGGGCTATTATGGAGGCTGGAGCGATATTCTTTTGCAAAGATTCATTGAAATATGGTCTTCTATTCCCTTTTTGTTTACCATCATGATTATAGCCTCAGCCGTGAAAGTCAATTTTTTGTTGATGGTCATCATGCTTGTGGTTTTGCGCAGTTGGATGGGAATTACCTACACCATAAGAGGCGAGTTTTATAGAGAAAAAGCAAGGGATTACGTACAGGCAGCCATTGCTATGGGAGCTTCGGATTGGAAAGTGATGACACGTCACATTCTGCCTAACGCTCTCGTTCCTGTTGTGTCTTATGTCCCTTTCAGCATAGTAGCTTACATCAGCGTTCTTGTTTCTTTGGATTATCTGGGCTATGGGCTTCCCCCTGGAACTCCCAGTTGGGGTACACTCTTGCACCAGGGTACAGAATATATCAGGAATGCACCCCATTTAATTTTTGTTCCTACTATAGCATTTGCTGGTACGCTTTTTATGGTCGTTTTAATTGGCGAGGCAGTGCGCGAAGCTTTTGACCCTAAAGTCTATTCGAGGTTAAGATAAAACTATGGAAAACAATACAAAAAAACTACTCGAAATCCATTCTTTAAGAACCTATTTTTGCGTGGAAGATCAAATTGCCAAAGCCGTAGATGGAGTGGATTTCGATATTTATGAAGGGGAGACTCTAGGCCTGGTAGGCGAATCAGGTTCAGGAAAATCCGTTACAGGGCTTTCCATCCTTCGGCTGATCCCCAATCCACCAGGATTCATCAAAGAAGGAAATATCCTTTTTCATGGCAAAAATCTTCTGGATTTATCCTATACAGAAATGCGAAAAATCCGAGGTAAAGAGATTTCCATGATTTTCCAGGAGCCTATGACATCCCTAAACCCTGTTTTTTCCATAGGCTATCAGCTCATGGAAGTTTTCCGATTCCATCAGAATATGGAAAAAGAAGAAGCTTTTGAACGCTCTGTGGAAATGCTGGAACTCGTTGGGATTCCTGATCCCAGAAGGCGCATGAACGATTATCCACATCAGTACTCAGGGGGTATGAGACAAAGGGTCATGATTGCTATGGCACTATCCTGCAAGCCTTCTTTGTTGATTGCAGATGAACCTACAACAGCCCTGGATGTGACTATACAGGCGCAGGTATTGGATCTGATGGTGAATATCAAAAAAGAAAAGGTCAATGCAGCTATTTTGCTAATTACCCATGACCTGGGGGTCGTTGCAGAGACCTGCCAGCGTGTGGTTGTCATGTATGGTGGAAAGATTCAGGAAATAGCCCCTGTTCATGAGCTTTTCCATGATCCCAGGCATCCTTATACAATGGGGCTTTTGAAATCTTTACCCAGGCCAGATCGAATAAAGCAAGACAGGCTGCCTACCATACCAGGAATGGTACCTGAAATTTTTCATTTCCCGAAGGGATGCAAATTCTGCAATCGTTGTGACCGTAAGATGGAAAAATGCGAAACAATAGAGCCGGAGTTACTAGAAATTTCTCCTGGAAGAAAAGTACGCTGTCATTTGTTTGAAGGGCAAAAACATGGAACAGACGCAAAATAATAACATCCTTTTGTCCGTAGAGAATCTGCGGGTCTACTTCCCCATCTATGGTGGAGTCTTTATCAAAAAAGTAGCAGAAGTCAAGGCCGTGGACGGAGTTTCCTTTTCCATCAAAGAAGGAGAAACTCTGGGCCTTGTAGGCGAATCAGGATGTGGAAAATCTACAATAGGCAAAAGCATTGTACGCCTTGTAGAGCCAACACAGGGGAATATTGTCTTTACAAAAAAAGATGGACATAAAGTAAATCTGGTATCTCTGAATCGCAAGGAAATGAGGCCTTTTAGAGCCGATATACAGATGATATTCCAGGATCCCTACTCTTCCCTGAACCCTCGCTTTACCATTGGAAGGATCATTGAAGAGCCTTTAGAAATCCACTGTCCCAATATGACAAAGCAGGAAAGGCAAAATCGGGTCAAGATGCTTTTGAATAAAGTAGGACTGAACGAAGAGCAGGCAGTCCGCTACCCTCACGAATTTTCAGGAGGGCAAAGGCAAAGAGTAGGGATTGCACGCGCTCTGAGTACTCATCCAAGATTGGTAATAGCCGATGAACCAGTTTCCGCCCTTGATGTTTCCATCCAGGCACAGGTCATCAATCTTTTGCAAGACCTGCAAAAAGAATTTGGCCTTACCATCTTGTTCGTAGCCCATAACCTGGCGGTCGTGGAGCATATTTCCAGCCGTATTGTCGTTATGTATCTGGGCAATGTCGTGGAAATAGGGCAGTCTCAGGACATCTACCACCACCCCAAGCATCCTTATTCCAGGGCACTTCTTTCGGCAGTTCCTTTGCCTGACCCTGCGCTCAAAGACCAAAAGAAAAAAATGATACTGAAGGGAGAAATCCCCTCTCCCCTGGCAAAGCCATCAGGCTGCGCCTTCCGTACCCGTTGCCCTATCGCAAAACCAGAATGCGCCCAAAATATTCCCAACCTGGATGATATTGGCAATGGGCATTTGGTAGCCTGTCCTTATTGGAAAGAGCTTAATCTATAAAGATAGAAAGCACTTTTAGATTTTCCCCCAAAAATTTTTGTTGGAGGATATAACAATGATAAAATATTTTTTACTTATATTTTTAATAGTCCTGTCTATAACGGTACAATCCGCTGCTGTTTCCATCACCAGCTATAATATACTCAATGCACGCACCTCAGGGTATGGTGGATGGGGACATACTTATAACGGAACAATCACCAGTCTTGGTGGGACTTTAGCCAACTATAGTGGTGGCGGTGGAACTTTAAATAATGGGACTATTGAAACAAACGCATCAACCACTCAACTTTTTGATACAACGGTATCGCCATCCATCACTTTGTTTCTGAGCCAGAGCGTCCGAGTAGATCAAATTGAACTCTATAATTATAATGATGGCAATGGAATTCCAGGCTGCTTAACATCTTTCACTGTCACCATCAATGGAGTCAGTGTAAATTATAGCACAGTCGGCTTTGGATCAGTCAATGGTGCTAATGGAGGTGTCAACGAAAGAGTTACTTTGAACAGCAGCCAAAACACTTTGACCACTAGCCAGATCACTCTATCTAGTTTTGTTTCAGCATCAAGCTATCCTACCTATTTTTCCACCAATGAAATCGTGGTCAATGGAACGACGGCATCTTCGGTTCCGAATATTTCTAGCAACAATGTAAATTTTGGAAATGTGCGTGTTGGAACAAGTTCTGCTGGGACGCTGACAGTGACAAATACTGGAGATTCTGGAAGCACTCTCACAGGGACTATCAATCCAGCATCTGGGGATTTCAGCCCCACCAGTGGTACACAAAATTTTTCTTTAGCCAGCGGAACCTCTGCTTCCAGGACATTTACCTATACTCCTTCTTCCCGCGGAGCAGATTCTTATAATGTTTCCATCACAAGCAATGCTCAAAATGTCAGCAGCAATTTGAGCGGAACAGGTGTCTCCCCTGTCTACCAGAGTTCTTTAAGCCCTGGCTCTACTATGGATTTTGGAACTGTAGACAAAGATGTCACTATCACAAAAACTCTCACGATTCAAAATATAACACCCGATGCTGACCTTGGTAATCTGACAAATCTTACTTTGTTGAGTGCTACCATATCTGGAGCAGATGCGTCCTTTTTTACTCTGAGCAACTTTACTCCTGGAACCGTATTGTCTAAGAACGCACTAACCAATTTGCTGATTACCGTCACCAACAGCGATTATTTAGTGAGAAACAAATATGCAACATTGACCATTGTAACCGATGAAAATGCTGCCTTAGGAATAGCAGGCAACACTTATACATACCAGCTTACAGCCTATACTGTGCCTGAAGCTTCTTCGTGTTTGCTCCTGAGCATTGCTGGTATGCTTTGGGGAATTGCTCGTATTTCTCATAAAACTAGATAAAATGGCTGTAACCTACTATGCCAAAAATATAAGGATTTTCGATCATGGTTCAAAATCGCAAGAAAAAATCGCTGCTATTGCGATGGAAAAACAAATTTCGCAAACTGCTTGTTGCCACTATAGCTTCGCTATTCCCCTTTCGATGGCGAAAACAGAGCCAAAACCATTGGGATAATAGCTGGGGCAATCCTGATTTTTCTCCTCTATGGGGTGGACGTGAAGTAGCAAAAGAAATTGTCGCTGCTGTGGAGTCAGGATGGCTACCCAGGGGACGATCTGTTTTAGACATCGGATGCGGACGAGGTGAAATTGCACGGTGGTTTGCTGAAAATGCGTATCCTGTTGTAGGTGTAGATATTGCTCAGGCTGCCATTGACCTGGCTCGCGATGACTGCAAAAATATGTTTGCACCTCCAGAATTTTTGGCACTGGATATTCTTTCACAAAGCCTTCCCAAAAGGCAGTATGGAATATTGATCGACAGGGGATGCCTGCATCAAATATCCTCCTGGGAACGAAAAAACTATGTAAAAAACATAGTAGCTGTATCAGCACCAGATGCTCGTTTTATGTTGTTTATCAAGGCATTTCGAGATGGGTGTCCTCTGGGAGATCCAAAAGAATGGAAACAGCAGACAAATTGGGTAAAAAAAACCTTTGCTGGAAACTTTACAATAGAGCGCATCGAACCAACCTGGCTGGATCGCTTCTATGGAAAGGAGCCTGAAAAAGCATTACCAGGAATTGTGTTCTGGATGACTCGCACATAGGATTTCGTTCTTCACGTTTTTTAGGTAAGTTTCAAAAGTCTTTGTACATATCATAAACTATTGAAAAATATAATTATTATAGGCTATAATAGAGAAAGGAGAAAAAAATATGATAAAAAATTTTTTTTTAATCTTACTTCTTATGATTTCTCCCATATTTCTAAATGCTGCAAGCCTGGTGGGTGATACTGTGACTATTCGTCATGCTTATCCTAGTCTGACCGAAACATGGGATGCCCCTGAAACATTTACAGTACAAGCTGGAACAGCAGATAGAATACTTTTTGGAAACGGACACTACTATGTGAATATAGAGGCTGACCGTATTTTGATTGACTTTATTAGTCAAAGCGCAGGATGGAGTCCCAGCGAATGGAATGGTCTTGTTGTTACAGGTATTGATTTTTCTGTTACCAGCGTAACGACTACAAGCAACTGGGCGGGCTGGAGCAATAGTAGAGTTAGTTTTGGAGCAGATTATGTTTATTTTAACTGGCAAGGGATGTCAAGTGTTTCTGGAACATATATTTATGCTGATGTACAGCAACAAATACCAGAGCCAGCATCCTATATTCTAATCTCTATGTTGCTTTGTGGAATATTCTCGATAAAAAAGTATAAAAGCTGCCTTTTTTGATTGAGGAGGTATTTTATGATAAAAATTTCCCTAAGAATCATATTGCCCCTCAGCATGATTCTTTTCTTATGTTTTTATGCTGAAGCTACGCCTCTATACTTAAGCGATTATCTTGGTGTGGCTTCAGGCAGCTATACAACTACATCGTATAGTCCTTACACGACTGTCAACCAGCAATGCTACGGTTTTGGCGCAGACAGAATTGGCAGTTGGTCGTCCAGCAAGATTAGTTTTCAGGATAGAGGTATTTTCAACAAAGGTATCGGCGCACATTCAGCAAGTAGCATTGTCTTTTATTTGAATCCTTTACGTAACATCCAGTCTTTCACAACTTTTGAAACCATCGTAGGGATTGATGTTTCTGGTGGCTATGGAACCAGATTCAAAGTATATGTAGATGCAGTGTTAGTAGAGAATGTAGTTGTCGCAAGCGTTTCCTCTGCAAGCATCTATCTTTCGGTAGACGTTACTAATGCCACTACGCTTTCTCTGATCAATGAAGATTATGGGGCAAGAGGAGGAAACCATTCGGCTTGGGCCGATGCCAAACTCACAGGAAGTGTCCCTGAACCTGCTAATTTTCTGATGGCACTCGGAACTATTTTATTTCTTCTATTAAAAAAGTAGAAATTTCAGGAGAAATCTATGCAAATGAAATATTTTCTGCTTCTCTTCCTTCTACTACTTTCTTATATTGCTGCTGCTCCTGTTAGTCTTACAAATGGAACAGCGACCCATTCTCAGCCATCATGGAGCGTAGATGGTGCTGTAGATGGAAATACAGGTACAGGTTGGGCTATATCTTTTCGAACTGCTGTCAACGAAGCTATTGCTGAAACTGCGGTATGGGAAACAACAACCAATATCAGCGCAACCTCACTAACATTTACCATGGAACAGTATCATGGCTCTCAGCATATTTTAGGATGCTTTCGTTTTTCGATTACATCCGATGATCGTAGTCTATTTGCTGATGGTCTGGATGCTAATGGTGATGTGACAGCCAATTGGGTCATTTTAACACCTTCTTCTGTTTCTGTACCTTCTGGCTTGACATCATCCATCCAGACAAATGGTAGCATTTTAGTAACAGGAAGCAATGCTACTGCTACATATACTGTGCAGTATACAGGCAATTTTCACAATATAACAGGCATTCGCCTTGAAGCCTTAGAGGATTCAAGGCTTTCCACTGGTGGTGCGACTCCTGGTCCAGGCCTTCAGCCAATTAATGGCAACTTTGTTTTGTATAATTTAGGAATGGATGCTTCAGGAACGCCAAATCCTGTTCCTGAACCAGCAAGCTCTTTTATCATAGTCTCCAGTATTTTTCTGGGATTTCTCTATAGAACTTTAAAAAATATAAATTCTTAAGACTCAACGTTCGTGTAAAAAAAATAGACATCGGTCCAAAATGATGTAGGGTTCGATTGACAATTGAATCATCATAATCGATTCGTTATCTTTATCCTTATCGTTATCTTTATCAAGAGAAACACAAATAAATGCTGTTATTTCGATAATGAGAATGATAAAGATAACGATAACGAATCATACAAAATTTGTCAAACGGACTTTTATCTGAATCTATAGGCTTCTATCGTTTTTTGGACCGATGCCAGAGACTAGCTGAATCGAATCTTTTAAAGCCAGTTAAAGGGTATTTTCCAAAGACGCAGGGATTGCGCTGGCGTTGGGCTTTTGAGCAGACATGACTTTTTCGGCGCAACCCTGCGGCTACAATTTGTTGCAGATCATGAGTGATGACCCATGAGAGCATACTGAGTTTCATGAAGCTCTAATAATCTTAGCTTGAAATATTCTATATCTCTAAAGCCGTAGACTCAAATGAAAAAGAAATGAAATCGAGTGTACTTTAATGGAATGCTAATCTTTGGACGTTGCCCCTGGTGTTTTTTATTGTTTCCAATCTCTTTGTAGAATCTGGATTTCCCTGTCTCCTTTTTTTATGCTTTCCAATAGACGATCGCCTTGTTTGCTGCCAAAAGGTCTAACAAGGCAATGGTTTTTATGGGATATCCAGAGGAGTCTTTTTTGGGCTTCTTTTGGTAGCATAGAAATCTCAGAAATGTTCAAAACCCATTTCCAGGCAAAGAAAAAACGGTCGTGGCTGACAATGCTTTTTTCTTCTTTTATATAGCCTAATTTGGGACTGGCAAGCATGTGGATAGTAGGATAGGAAGCTACGAAGATGGCCCAGGGATATTTATCCAGACTTTTTGCCAAAAGCAGGTTCGCCTCCATATCGTCTTCATATTTTAAAGTTGCTTCCAGCATCCCTCCATGATATTCATACACCGTCTCTTTTCCGTAGAAAAATTCATACCCTTTTCCATACATGTTCCCTGCATAAAAAAGCAAGAGCAAAGCTAAGAGCGAATATTGTATGCTCTTTTTTAGAGACTGCATGCTCCATGCTAGCAAAAAGAATATAAAAGGCAGACAAACGAGGAAATATCTAGGCAAAAAATTTGTTACCATATAAGAGGCCATTAAAAATAGAGAACAAAAGCCAAGGGACATAAAGGGGAAAAAATTTTCTTCCCAAAATTCTTGTACTTTTCCCGAATGAAGGCAATAGCGGTAAGCCATCAGGCCGAACGTAAGGACACAGGCAAGAGCCATAAGAAAATATATATCCAATGTTTGCCAGAATAAAGAAAAATTTAGCTTTAAAAAGACTACAGTAAAGCCAAAAATCATTCCATATAAAAAAATAAAAACATAATCCTTGTTTTTTTTCTTGTGTGAATCCATAAAATAAGCCACAAGAAGGCCAGATAAAAAAGCAAGAAAAAAGAAAAAGATATTCTTTTGAGAAAACAAATCGCCCATTTCCCTAAACTCTCCATCTCCACCATACCTAGGAAAATAAAATTTTATGATGAAGATTTGGAGAAAAAACAGGATTACAGGCAAAAAGAAAAGATATTTTTTGGATATTTTATGGATGCCTATAATCAACACGATAAGAGAGAAGATAAGGCCATTCCCTTTAGTGTAGAAGGCACAAAGGAGGAAGAATAGGGATCTCGCCTCTTGTTTTTTTAAAAAGCAGGAAATTCCAAGCATTCCAAAGAAAAGCATAGGAATTTCCATGCTGATGGCATAGGATTGGGACAGGAAAAGGGGATGAAAAAACATCCCTGCGCAGGCCCAAATCGCTATTGGGATGCCATATTTTTTGGATATGATTTCGTAGAGAATATAGACTATACCAGAGGCAAGCATTATATTGATCAAATGATTCAGAAAGAGAAAGTTACTCTGTTTTTGGAAAATAAGCATGAGGAAAGCCTGAAAAGAGGGATAGAAAGAAAAAAAATAGATATTAGGCCCACCGTCCCGATATCCAGGCATTTTAGCCAGTTCCCAAAAGTTAAAATGGTTTTCTGTAAGCCATAAAGCTTCATGAAATGGCCCCATGATGCTATCCCAGTATGGAGGATAAAAAAGAGCCTGGCTCCTGAAAAAAATCAAAAAGAGAAAGCAAAAAAGAAAAATCCAGACATTCCATGCACAACCAGGGAATCTATTTTTATAAATCATATATTTTCTGCCTTGAACTTGCTGCGTTCTTTTGGAACTTTAGTTCGTTATTTTTTCTACCTGGACAAAAATCTTATTTTAAGCTACAATAACAAACAAGAGCTTTTTCATCAAGAAAAAATTAGCTTGATGAAACTGCAAAGTATATAAGACTTTTTATATTACATTTTTAAAATTTAAGGAGTAATTCATGCGGTTTTTGTGTATTTTTATTCTATTATTGTTTATTCCATTGCTTTTTGTTACAGCAAATGAAAAAGGTTTGAAGAGTGCTCAGGGCATGCGCTATCCTGCATGGTCTCCTGATGGAAATTTTATTGCCTTTTCTTTAGCAGGTGATATATGGAAAGTAGCCGCCCAGGGTGGTCAGGCCATTAGACTTACTTTGCATGAGGCGGATGATTTAAAACCTCGCTGGTCTCCTGATGGAAAGCATATTGCTTTTTCTTCCAACCGCAATGGAAATTTTGACGTATGGGTTATTCCTTCTGAGGGTGGTACGCCCAGGCAGGTCACATTCCATAGTGAATGGGATTCCCTTTCCGATTGGACACCCGATGGAAAGTGGATTGTATTTTTTTCTTTTCGCTCTGGCGAAATGCAAATCTGGAAAGTCAGGCCAGAAGGAGGCATCCCTGTACAGATTACCTTCGATGGAGGCAGAGATGGAAGTATATCTCCCGATGGAGCAAAGATAGTTTATACCAGAGGCGAAGCATCTCTGTGGATCAAAGGCTATCAGGGATCAAGCAACTGGGATATTTATTCCACTTCCCTGACAGGAAATGAGGCACCAATCGCCTTGACAAGCTTTGAAGGCAATGATCTCTCCCCTTTCTTCAGCAATGATGGAAAAAGCATCTATTTCGTAAGGGAAGACTTCATAGAAATCTCTGGCAAAAAAGAAATGGTCTATAATCTTTGGAAAATGGATGTAGACGGGAAAAATGCCACACGACTGAGTTCTTTGAATTCCGACATAATGAATCCTCATCCATCCAAAGATACTCAAAAGCTTGTTTTTGAAAAAGATTTCCAGTTGTGGCAAATGAATATGAACGATTTTAAAGAAACGCTCATTTCTGTTTATGTGCTTTCCGACAAAAAATCCGATCAGGAAACCATACGAATCCAATCGGAAGGAAATGAAATGGGGCATTGGTCTCCTGATTGCAGCCAGATCGTTTTCGTTTTGAATGGGGATATATGGATTATGCCTTCTCATGGTGGAAAGGCAAAGCAGCTTACCAAAGGCCCGGCCAAAGACCAATGGCCTCGCTTTTGCCCTGATGGAAAATCCATAGCCTATTTTTCCAATAAAAGCGGAAATGAGGATATCTATATTCTGGAAATCGAAAGTGGGAAAGAAACGCAGTTGACAACCCACAAAAGCAATGATTTTTTCCATAGTTGGGCACCAGATGGAAAAGCGATTGTCTTTACCTCCGAAAGAAGCGGGAATAGGGATCTATGGCTTATTCCCACAGATGGAGGAATAGAAAAGCAACTTACCAATAGCCCTGAATCCGAAGACGATGCCGTTTTTTCCCCTGATGGAAAATGGATTGCCTTTGATTCTGCAAAAGGAGGAAACCAGGAAATCTGGATTATGCCTGCAGATGGAGATTATTCTCAGGCAAAGCAACTGACTCAACAGAGCGGACTTACCCAGGTTCCAGGCTGGTCGCATGATAGCAAATGGATTGCCTTCGAGCATAATGATACCAAAGGAAATTCTTCGATATGGCTCATTTCCGCTCAGGGTGGAAACACGATGCAAATTGTCAGCAATGCAACCCTTCCCGTATTGTCTCCTAATGGAAAATGGCTCATGTATGAATCCGATCAGGAAGGGAAAAAGAATCTTTATACCATAGATGCACCCAAATCAATCGTGCAGGGCAAACGGATTCCCTTTTACGTACAAAAGGAAGTCAGCCTGAAACAAGAACGTCTCGAAATTTTTGAAGAAGCCTGGAACTCGATTGAAAAAGATTTCTATGATCCTCAATTTCATGGGATAGATTGGAAAAAAATAAAAGAAAGATACCTGCCGCTGGTGGAAGAATGTGAAACTGAGATGGAATGCTATGTGCTGATCAACCGTATGGTAGGAGAATTAGGTGCATCGCACATGGGGATCACTCCTGGCATGGAAAAAAATAAAGCATCTACAGGAGAATTAGGCTGGACACTGGAAGAAGTAGAAGGTGTCAGAGGCTTGAGAGTAAAAGAGGTACTCAAGGATGGGCCTGCTGATAGAGCCTGGATACGTAAAGGAGATTATGTTTTCCAGATACATGGAAGCCTGATTACGCGAACCATGCAGCTTGACCAAATACTCAACAACACGATAGGCCAGGAAGTCCGTGTTTTCATAAGCCCTACCACAGAAACCAAGGATGGGCGTTACGTTAAAGTGATTCCCATGAGCATCAACAGGATAGAAGAAATTCGTTACTACCACTGGCTCACCAAAAGAGTGGAAGCTGTCAAGCAGATTTCCGAAGGAAAATTAGTCTATATCCATCTAAGAGAGATGAATACTCTATATTTGCGTAAATTTCTGGAAATCGTCCAGAAAACAGCAGCCCAGGCTCATGGAATGATTTTGGATGTCCGAAACAACGGTGGCGGGAATATCCACCAGGAACTCATAGACATCCTCATGAGACAGCCTTTTGTGCAATACCAGGCACGAGATGGGAAAAGACTCTTGCAGCCCAATCTTTACTGGGATAAACCAGTCGTTGTTCTTATCAATGAACGCTCTTTCAGCGACGCAGAAGTATTCCCCTATGCTTTCCAGGTTCTCAAAAGAGGCTATGTGGTAGGAATGCCAACATCGGGAGGTGTGATAGGAACAAAAGACATAACCCTTTCCAACAAAGCGATTTTCCGCGTACCCCAGGTAGGTTACTATACTCTGGACAATAAAAATCTGGAAGGCTTTGGAGTAAAACCTGATTTCCTTGTTCCAGAAACACCTGAAGACAGGAGAGAAGACCGTGACCCTCAACTGGTAAAAGCCATCCAGATTCTTATGGAGCAAATTTCTCCGCCTCAAAAAGAAAAAGAGAAAAAAGAACCTGCGGAAAAGAAATAGCTACGTATTACAGCACTTCTCACTTGCGTTGCATACAGAGTCAAATAATATGCGATTTAA
>CALKWO010000245.1 GCA_938003875.1 uncultured bacterium | reverse complement strand
GTCAAATGGACTTTTATCTGAATCTATAGGCTTCTATCGTTTTTTGGACCGATGCTGTGAAAAATTTTTCCGCATATTAAAACTTCTATATCTTGCTTGATTTATTTGATTTTCAAAGATCTATAGTTCTTAACTTATTATTCTGTATAATTTTATAATATGCGGAAATATTTTCTATAAGTTACCTAAATTATATATTTCTTTCGCTATGGTGAAGCCTCCTTCCAGGAATAAAAAGAAGCAAAGACAAGCGATTTGATCTGCTTTGCAAAATCAGAAAGACAAGTTTTTTTGTTTTGCCAGGCGGTGCTCTTTTTATTCCTTCCAGAAGACTTCACCTTCGCTTTTTATTCTTAATTTTTTGAATTTAACATTGTCAAATTGCAATCAAAAATTTTTTTTATTTCCTTGAAACTTTTTAGAGACTTAGGCAACTAATCTAAAATATTGCCTTATTCAGCATTATTTTGAATTGGGTGCCTCTAATATCGGTTTTTCAATGACAGCAGTCAGAAAAAAAATTTTGACAGGATTAACAGGATTGACAGGATTAAAAATTCTTTGTTTTATATCCTGTTCATCCTGTCAATCCTGTCAAAAAAAATTCATTTCAGACACACCCTTTTAAATTTTACCTAATAAAGTTTCTGTCTCAATTCATAAAAGAGGAAATCATGAAAAAAAAATTTTTGGTGCTATTGTTTTTTTTTGTTTTTATGGGAATTCTGGTTGCTCAAAATACACATTCTCTCCAATTTTTTCAAGAACAACCGCCTGCTACAACGTTTCTTGGGGAATATGGCCCTCCTCAGTTTTCTCCTCATGAGTTAGGGATTTCCTATTTTCGTCCTGTAGGCAATGTCTATGATTCTCTTTCTGAAATAGCGATTGAGTTCGCGCAGCCCATGATTGCTGTTGGAAAAATCAGCGAGGTGGAGGCAAAAGACTTAAAGATCACAATTTCTCCTCCTCTCGCTGGCGATTTTCGTTGGAAGGGAACCTCTACAATCGTTTTCAATCCAAGAGAGAGGCTGAAAAGCTGTACACGCTACAGAGTGACAATCCCTTCAGGCATTTCTTCTGTTGGGGGGAAAAAGCTTCCTAAGGATGTTTCCTTTGAATTCCAGACCTTTCCCCCAACCATAGCATCCATAAGTCCTTATAATGGACGACCTCACATCACCCCAGAGCAAACCATACAAATATACTTTTCTCATCTTATAAGCACGCAAGATGTAAGCCAGTTTGTCGGAGTCTTCAGCGCACCCTGTTCCCATCCTGAGCAAATTCAAGCAGTCCCCATTTCTATTTCTTCCAGAGAAGAGAATACTAAGGTAATTCAGCTCAAATCAATCCAGCCTTTAGCTAAAGATAGCCTTTTCTGGATAAAGGTAAGGCATGGCTGGAAGACAGTAGATGGAAATGTGCCTTCAAACTACAATTACTCAAGCGAATTCAGAACCTATAGCCCGTTGAGCTATTTCAATCTTCGTTGCACTTATCCTGACCGCTCCAGTGCTGTGCCTGACAGTACAGTCTACCTTATTTTTAACAATCCCATTGACTACAATACCTTTAAAAAATATATTTCGATAAATCCTGCTCCTGAAAGTTTCGAACACAGTTATATAGATGGGAATTCCATTGCCCTGAGAAGCTATTTATTCCAGCTTGGGAAGCATCATACCATTACCGTTTCGCCTGATCTTACCGATATTTTTGGGCAAAAATTGGGTCGCTCTATAGAAGAAAAAATCTATATGTTTGACTATGATCCTTCCCTTAGCATTAGCCCATCGAGTGGCCGTGTTCTGTCTCATTCGCCCAGAGGCATACAGATTCAGACTCTCAATGTTCCTAAAGTCCATCTTTCTATTTATCGGGCGAATGCCAAAAGAATCTTTTCTCCTGCTGTGGACATTCGCTCTCAAAGCTATTATGGAGAAGAATATTTCTATCGTGATCTTTATTTATCCGATCCCAAGTCTTTGAAAAAAATTACCTTAGAGCCAAAGTCTGTTCTCAATACAAATTGCAATGAACTTTTTTCCCTGGATAAAGTTTTACAAGGCAAGCCAGGCATTCTCTATGTTGTTGCCAGCACAGACCAGCTTCGTTTTCATTATGATAGCCGTAGAAATCTTTCGGTTGCTTATCAATACATTATCTCGGATATTGGAACCACTGTGCGGTATGGAGCAGAGAATATACTGGTTTTTGTTTCGTCCATGAAAACGGGAAAACCTATTGCCAATGCTTCTCTTGTCATCCGTAACCATGCAGGGAAAATTGCATGGAAGGGAACAACGGATAAAAACGGCCTTGCCTTAGCTCCAGGAAAGCGTAATCTCGATCAAATTGGCGTTTATCCCACTTTGTTTGTTGTCAAAGATGATGACATAAACTACCTGGTTTTACAAGGTGGAAACAGGGACGGATGGATCAATGGCTATACCTATAATAATTTGCCTTCTTATCAGCCTTTCCTTGCTTATCTTTACACAGAAAGAGGCGTATACCAGCCAGGTGATAGTGTCGAGCTTTCAGGAATCCTGAGAAAAGAAGACCCCATCAGCGTACAGCTTGTTGGAGCGGCAAAAGAGACGGTTCATGTAAGGGCCAGAGATGCCAGAGGTAAAGAAATATTCAATGATAATGCCACTATTTCTGATTTCGACACATTCAGCATTCGTATTCCAATTCCAAAAGACGGGCCTGTTGGCACCTATTATGTTGATATTTCTGTTGATGGTAAAGGTTCTGCTTCTACGAGTTTCAATGTACAGGAATACAGAACGAACGAATTCGAGGTCAGCATTTCGCCAGACCAGCCTTATTTTATAGAAGGAAAGCCTGTGTCTTTTACCATTGCAGGAAAATACCTCTTTGGAGCCTCTATGGCAAATGCAGAGGTAAAATGGAGATTACAGATTCTTTCTCATGAGCCGACAAAACCTTCGATGGCTGGCTATGAAATAGGAGGCGTACCTTTAAGCTGGTCAGCCCAAGGGTATGGGGAAAATACTGCCAAAATGGATAAAGATGGACTCTTGAAAATTACGCTCTATCCGCATAATCTGGGTAACATTCCCAGACAAAAGTATCTTCCCAGGCACAAAAGAATCGTAGAAGAGGATTATGATGAAGAGTCTCCTGAACCTGTGCTTCCTGAACAGCCTGAGGAATTGCCTTCCGAGCCTATAAAAGAACAAAAAAAAGAAAAGATGCCTGCTAATCCTTCTGGCATTTACTTTAACGGGGTTAGTGGCGTTTATCAAATTGTAGCAGAAGTGATAGGTGCCAACCGTCAGGCAATCACTTCGTCAGGAAGCTTTGCCATTCATCCAGACCAAACCTATATGGGAATCCGATTGGAACAGACTGTGCTAGAACAAGGCGATCAACTGCCTGTTTCTGTTGTCGCTCTTGATCCTCAGGGAAATCTTCTTTCTGGTATTCCGATTACCATCAAGGCCACGCATATTTTCAAAGAATTGCATAAAGATGGCTATTGGGTGGATCAAAGCAAACCCTTTGCTACGCAAGAATTGGTTTCTTCGACAAAGCCTGTTTCCTGTAGTATTCGTCTTTCTGATGGTGGGGCTTACCAAATCAGTGCGGAAACAGTTTTGCCCAATGGGAAACGCCCTATTGCATCGTCCCAGGCTTATGCAGTAGGAACAAGTCCTGCCCTGGCTTCTCAATTCCAGCAATTGGAAATACAGAGCGATAAAAAGGAATATTCTCCTGGCGAAACAGCGAAACTCCTTATCCGCTCTCCTTATCTGAATGCAAATGGAGTCCTTTGCTTTGAGCGCAATGATCTTATCAGTCATATACCCATGAGCAATGTTGGGCCAGCTTGCCTTGTTAAATTCAAGGTCGAAGAGAATATGGTACCCAATGTAGTGGCGTATCTTTTTCTCGTGCGAGGTGCTCAGGAAGCTGGTAAGCTTGGCGTTCCTGAATTTCGATCCGCTCGATGTGAAATTAAGGTAAGTTCTATTAGCAAAAGGCTTACTGTCCAGATAGAATCCGATTCGAAATTCTATGCACCTGAAGAGAGCGTTCAGGTAGACATAGCAGTCAAGAACTATAAGGGCGAAAGCGTTCCATCGCATATAGCTGTCATGGTCGTGGATGAAGGCGTTCTAAGCCTTACTGGATTTACTACCCCTGATCCTTTGCTGGCATTCATCCGTCCCCGTGCTTCCTGGATGGCTACACAAGAGCATTCGCAAGAGAATATCTGGCTTATAGATATATTGAAGCAACCCATGCCTGATGAAGACAAAAAGTATCAACCAAAACCTATGTCTGCGCCTATGGCAAATAAAATGCAACTAGGCCGAGAAAAAATAAGAGATAGGAAGGGAAAAATATCTAAGGAATCAGAAGGTATGAAATCCGAAGTTATGGCAGAAGAAGAGCAAGATATGTCCATGTCTAAAGAAGATGCAGCATCACCTGTTCTATCAGACGACAGCATTTCCCAACGCATGGAAAATATTCAGATTCGCAAAGTTTTTGCAACAACAACCTATTTCAATCCTGGAATTACGACAGACAAAAAAGGAAAAGCAAAATTTTCCTTTAAATTGCCTCAAAATTTGACTTCCTTTCGCATTATGGCCGTTGCTGTAGATAAAAAAGACCTTTTTGGCTCGTCCCAAAGCAAAATTACTGTACGAAAACCTTTGACCCTCAAAGTTTCCTTGCCCAGGTTCGCTCATGTAGGTGATCGCTTTAAAGCAGGAGTGGTTGTCACAAACCTGACAGGAAAAACAGGCCAGATCGTTTGCAGTGTAAAGGTAAACAATGCCATTGAGGTGATCGGTGATCTTATTCAAAAGAAACGTATTGCTGACGGAGAGTCTGCGGAAATTGCCTATAACCTTAAAGCCATGCGTGCTGAGGACGCTACCTTTACCTTTGCCGCTTTTGTAGACAAATACCAGGATGGGGTGATCGAAACTATTCCCATAAAGGTTCCTGCTTCCACAGAAGTTTTTGCAACATATAACGTAGTCCGTGAAGAAGCAAAGGAAGAAGCGATCTTGCCCCCTGGCGATGTATATCCTAAAATCGGCGGGCTTGATATTACTTTCTCCTCGACAGCCATGACAAACCTCCAGGATGGGATAGCCTATCTTCTCACGTATCCTTATGGTTGCATTGAGCAGACAAGCAGCACTCTATTCCCACTCATAGGCTTGCATGATCTGATCCGTGAATTTAAGATCGCGGGCTTGGACGATGAAGAAATCCGAAATCGCATCCAGGCAGGTGTCAAACGCATTGCTTCCATGCAAAGGGAAGAAGGCGGATTTTCCTATTGGCCAGGAGGAAACTCTATCAATCCATGGGCCACTGCCTACGCTCTCTTTGTTCTTCTTCAAGTAAGAGAAGCAGACCATCCCGTTCCTGCTGAGGTAATCGAAAAGGCAGTGCAATATCTCTCCCTGTATACAGAGCAAAACAGCATAGATATGTATGAAATTTGTACCCAAACTATGGCACTTGTGGCCTTGTCTATGGGAAAAAAGCCAAATACCAGGGCAATGCAAAGATTGTATGAAAAAAATCAAGATTTGCCTATCTTTGCCAAAGCATTCCTGGCTTATGCCTATACATTCGAGCCTGCTTTGCAAATGGATCGAGCTCGTATGTTGCTGCAACAAATCATCAACCAGGCTGTGGAAGATGCAGACGCAGTATATTTTAAGGAAAATGAGCAAAGCTACTTTAGCTACCTGATGCACACCAGCACACGCACCGATGCCATTGTACTATGGCTTATGAGCAAGGTAAATCCTGATCATGCTCTTATGCCCAAGATTGTCCGAGGCATCATGAAAGCCAGAATCAAAGGAAAATGGAGCAACACACAGGAAAATGCCTGGGCGCTTCTCTCTCTTTCCAAATACCTGCAAACTGTCGAAAAAAGCGTTCCCAAATTCCATGCGATCCTTCGCTTAGACAAAGATGAGCTGGTAAGACAGCCATTCATCGGGCGTTCGACAAGCTCTTTCATGAAGCAAATCGGCATTGATGATCTGGTGCAAATCACACGAGGCAGACAAACTCCGCTTACCATTGAAAAGAATGGAGAAGGAGTCCTATACTATCGCCTGGGAATAACCTACGCACCAGCGCAAATAGATATTCCTGCTCTTGAACGAGGGTTTAGCGTTCAAAGAAGCTACGAAGTGCTCAAAGGAGAGCAAATCAAAGACGAGGAAGTCTTGAAATACAAGATCGGAACTTACGTCAAAGTCAGGATCACCTTGACCCTTTCCCAAAGAAAGTTCTTTGTAGCCCTGGACGATGCGTTGCCAGCAGGATTTGAGCCTGTAATTGCCTCGTTTGCCACATCAGCCCAATTCTATGCAAGAGGCTCCTATTCCTTCAACCATACAGAGCAACGCAAAGATCGCGCCCTGGCCTTTGCCGACAAGCTGGAACCTGGAACATACTACTATGAACACATCATCCGCGCCACAACCCCAGGAACCTTCCTCTTGCCTCCGTCTAAAGCAGAAGAGATGTACCATCCCGAAATTTTCGGACGTTCTCCATCTCAGGTGGTCATTATTACGGAATAAGTCTTTTCTACAGCAGTTCTCAGTTGTATTGCATACAAAAATCGCCTATAAAATAATCCTGTCCAAATTTTTTGTTTTTTATGTCAAATGAGGAGTTTGTAAATTTAAGCTATATGGGTGAGTCTAATATCAGTTTTTCAATGACAGCAGTCAGAAAAAAATTTTTGACAGGATTAACAGTATTGACAGGGCTTACGCTCAGTACGGTACCTCACGCAAGGGGAGGGGCGGATATAATCTATTGCAGGCATCGGTCCAAAATGATGTAGGGTTCGATTGACAATTTAATCATCATAATCGA
>CALKWO010000244.1 GCA_938003875.1 uncultured bacterium | reverse complement strand
GGCGCAACCCTGCGGCTACAAATCATTGCAATGTAAATGATTATTGCTTAACACGTATGTCGTTATCGTTTCTATTTTTTCTATCTTTCCAACAGCCGTAGCAATGTTTTATGTACCAGGAGATCGCTGGTTACGATGCCGACGACTCGTTTTTTCTCATCTACTACAGGTACAGCAGAAACCAGGTTGTTTTGCAGAAGCTTTACTGCATGGACAATGGCATCTGTAGGAGATATACTGATGCTCTTTTCGCCTGGTGTCATAATCTCTTTTACTTTAGTATCTCTAGGAAGGTTGGCATTGACAAATTTGGTTATATCCCAGTCGCTGACGACACCTAGAAGTACACCATCGTTATCCACAACGGGGAGGAAATCCATTCTTTCTGCAACCAGGATTTTAGCAGCTTCTGGAACGCTCATTTCGGGAGTAGAGCAGGTAAATTTTGTAATCATGACATCCTTTACAAAACGATCCTGGCGGATAATACGCTCCAGGCTGATCTTTTCTGCTACCTGGTAAGGGAGGAGGTCTGGATCTGCTACCAGATTGCGGATGAAAAGGGTGATGTTTTCTCGAATGACCTGATCACGCTTTTGTTCCGCTTGTTTTCTACGTTCTCTGGCAAGGTCTGCGAACTTTTCCTTGTGTTTTTCCAGCCATTCTTGTACTTTTTCTCTATTGCCTTTGATATTTTCTGGTATATCTAATTCTTTAGGGGTTGGTAGAAGTTTTTCATAGGCAGCAAAAATCACACCACCTGAATTGACAAGATAGTCTGTTGCAATGAATACCCCGCGTTTATGGAAAAGAATTTTCTCGACTTTGTGCCTCTCTTCGATTCTTTCTTTTTCTAAAGATAGAGTATTGGCAGCTTCAATTACGATTGTCCATGTTCCTGCTTTATCTAGCGTGACACAGGGCCTGAATTTTTCATCGATGCCAACATAGTTGGGAATGGGTGTTGCGGTCAAGAGTATGTCCGCAGATTCCTTCAAAAGATCATTGGAAATATTACAAAATTTGAAATTTTTATTTTCTTTTTTGTTCTGATAGTAAGAAGAAGTAACGACATGCTTAGGGCTTTTCAATCGCAGTAATTCATAAATATCCAGCCCTTCCTGAGAATAGATATAGCCTTCTTCATCGCTTACGCCTGTTAGCCTGGGTGGCTTCTCGCATTTTGTCAACAGATTTCCTTCTAGCAGAAGCCTGGCAAAATTGGCACCTACCGCTCCAAAGCCCTGAATAAGAAGGGTTGCCTGGTCTAGGGAAATTAATGGATACTTTTTGAATTGGGGCAGCTCTCTCAATTTATAAAGCAAAGAGAAAATCTGGTCCATTGCTACTACCGTGCCACCTGCTGCTGCGCCCAAAAGATCAATCCTGTTTCCTCCCATATCTACGGTTTTAGAAACAACGTTGTTTAGTCCATTATAAATGGCAAAGGTTTTCATGTCTTCATCATTCGTTCCTACGTCTGGACCAGGGTTATATATTTCTATATAACGATGGAGCATTTTAGCAAAATTTTCTATGACCTTGCTACGTTGTTCTGGTGTAATATTGGGAATTCCGATGATTCCGCTTTTTCCACCTCCAAAAGGCAGATCTGCCGCAGCATTCTTAAGCGTCATGCCACGCGCCAGACTGGCTACTTCTCTTGGACTGACCGTTACTGTGAATCGGGTTCCCCCTAAAGAAGGTTTTCCCATAGAAAGATTATCAACAACGAGATATCCGCCCATTTCCAAGGGGTCTACGCTTTCCCATAAAAAAATGACTTTTTTAGGGCCAAGGGCATCTACCTGGATTCCTATTTTTTCAATAAGAGCCTTATCTTCTTCTCCGTTTAGCTCAACAAAAGAATAACAGCCATCTACTATTTTCTTTTTCTCTAATTCTTCGTAAGAAAATATTTTTTTCAACTCTTCGTTCAATAATTTTGGAATCATGACTTAATCCTTCCATAACGGTTGATTGCTAAGCGTGGCGGATTACAAATCCACCACGATCTTCTCATACGGTCACTTATTCTTCTCCAGGCCATTTTTCATCAGAATCAGGCCATTCTTCTAAATTTCCAGAACCATCTTTATCTTTCTTGTTATCTTTATCGTTATCGTTATCTTTATCGTTATCGTTATCGTTATCGTTATCTTTATCGTTATCTTTATCGTCTTCTTCAATATATTCCTTGTATATTCTAGGTTTCCCTGTTTTTCTGCGAGAAGGTGAAAAGGAATCGCCTTGAGAGGAGATTACAATGCTTTTTATTTCTTTTACATCTTCTGCTTGAACAGTCAAGACCCTGATGCTGCCTTGTGTATCAAAAATCTTTGAAGCAGCCTCTTCTAAGGTATATTCACCGAGATATTGGCTTTCCCCTGTAGGCGAATAGGATTCTGTCGTACCTGTTTCTCCCACATACCCAATCATTTCCCCTAGACTATTATGAATAAAATAATGGTATTGCAAATCGCCATCGCTATCTTCCCATTCATATTTATGAGCATATCCCAGTGTTTTGCTTCCTTCTTGTATCTGGAAACTAGCTATTTTCTGAGGCAGTCGCTCTGCTACATAAAGCTCTTCTGTATCTTGTTGTGAGCAAGAAATAAGAAAACATACTAAGATCAATATAATAATTTTCAAAATTGGAACCTCCTATTTCCAGGGCGAGCTTGATATAGGTCTTTCAGGCCAAAGACTTTTCAACTGGCTTCGCCCGTATTTTATAACGTTAGTATCCTTTTGCCTTCAACAGCAATTGCTGTGTGGCTATCTTGCCTTTCTTTTTTTTCAATTCACTGATCTGGTCGGAAAGAATATCATAGTTCTTTTTAAGAGTATCCACTACCCAGGAAACATCCGTACTATTATCGATATATGGGCCAAGAGGCATTCCATTTTGTTCATTTTCGCGCCGAATTTTCAGCAGGATTCCCATTCTTTTTTCGTATGCCTGAGACGCTGTAGAGCTATAAGGATTGAGCAAATAGTCCTGAGCTACCATCTGGGCATTGATAGTCGCTTTAAATTCAGCTTGCAAAGCATCAATCTGTTTGGAAATGTATTGATATTCTTGTTCTAAAGATTCTGCCTGTGTATTTCCTGAATAGCTTTGCATCATGCTATCAGAAAAATTGCTGCTGGATATGTTGCTTTCTATGACTCTATTGGCCTCTTGAGGTATAGTGTCATAAGTCGCATAATCGTCGGGTGTTATTATGATGTTGGCTTCTTTTTCGGAAGAAGAACAACGGAGGAGAAAGCATAGCAGTCCTAAAAATAGGATTTGTTTAAAAAATTTGAAATTTCTATGCCTGAACATGGTTTGAATTCCCACTATATGCCATTCCTAAAACAGGAATGATTTTCCTAAAAAAATGAAAGAATAGTACCTGAAATTAAAAAACAAAGAGTCATAAAAAAAGTGTATTTCACTCCTGATTTTAAAGCCTTCCACGGATTTTCTTCTTCTAAGATACTATACACAATACAGATCAAATAGCATAGGCTATAAAGAATAAGAAAAAATTCCATTCGATTATAAAGAATTTTCGGCTTCCTTAAAAGGTAAGGTCAGGATAATGAAAAGATTCAGCAATGACGCTACGGAAATATAAAGATAACCTATGGGGAAGAGGAAACACTCGTGCGGCATTTCAGGGAAAAAGGGTTGGAACACTATAGAACTTACGATAAAAAATCCAGAGCAAAGTTGTATCCAGAAAAAACTTTGTCTGTATCCTTCTGAATGAAGAAGAATCATCCCAAAAGTATGGGATAAAAAAAGCAAGCAGAAAAGCAGTATTCCTTTCCATTTTTTTTCTAAGCAAAAGTGTCCCAGGCCTGGTATAAGCCATCCTAGAAAAAAAGGTAAAAAAGAATGCAGTATAAAAATCTCCTGTTGCAAAAGAAAAACGATGCACCGATCAGGTTGCATCGTTTTCCTGATTGTATTTCAAGAAAGCGGAGAATACACTATTGACAATTGTATTTCATATTCAGCAGAACTGAGTTTTACAGAAGTCGTCTGAGACCATTGCGAATCAAGGTGAATATGCCCCAAGGAAGGGTAAATTTCAGGTGGTTTTAAAGACAGCTTAATCCCTTTTTGGCTAAGCTTGGATATAGTATTACCAACAAGAGTGTTTACGAATTCTTTTGATCCGTCTTTTGCCAGATCGTCTATCTCTTTTAAATTCTCTTGTGCTATACTGGAAGCTATTTTTAAAAATGGCTTTTCGCTAAGCGATAGTATATACATTCCCTTTGTGTTTCCATAGAATTGCTGGCAAACATTCCATAGATTAGGAGCGATTTTTTCAGGGTTATTGTGCGATTCCAAAACATCAACATCAATATCACACAATCGTCTCAAAAATTTGATAGTGAGGTCTATAAAAGTTTGTGGAATTTCTGGATTCAAAGATTGTATAATGGCATATTGCCCTTGAGTTTCATAGATTCCTTGTTGTTTTTTATATGCCTTTAGCTCTTCTTCCAGCTCGCTTAAATTCAAATAACCTTTTTGTACCAACGCATCGCCTAAAGAAATCCGTTCATTTTTTTGAATGAGCAAGAGATCCTCTAGTTGCTCTGGCGTAAGGTATTGCATATCTATAGCAATTTCGCCAAACAGTTTATCTGTGTTTAGTTGTTGGCTACGAATGCGCTCCACCTGTTCCGCATTGAGATAGCCTGCATCTAAAGCAATTGTTCCCAATTTTACATTGATTGTCTTTTGGAATTCTAAAGCGTCCAGGAGTTCTTCTTTAATGATTTTTCCCCGTTCCAAAAGAAATTGGCCAAAAAATTTGACAGACATCTCCTCTCTCCTTTGTCGGGTTAGTTTTCGCAAACTTTTTTCAAAACTTCCACCAAGGTACTTTTTTCATAAGGCTTCATAACGAAATTTTTAGCACCTTTTTCTAAGGACTCCATCACTTTTTCTTTAGCTCCCATGGAAGATACCATAACGACTTTTGCGTTTGCATCTTTTTTGATCAGTTTCTCCAAAGTTTCGATTCCATCCATTTCTGGCATGATAATATCCATAAGCACTAGATCAGGTTTCAATTCATCGTATTTTAGCAGTGCTTCCTGGCCAGAAGTGACTTCGCCTACAACTTCAAATTCTGTCTCTTTTAGAGTTTTTTTTAGAATTTTCAAGGTTACTAAAGAATCATCTACTGCAAGAATTTTGAGCTTGCCTCCTTCAGACATACTAGCTCCCTTCGTAAAATTTATGCCACCCTGATTGTTTTTTCAGGGTACTGATATAACTTCCTATTGCCATTGTAACTTTTTCCTTGTATATTTCAAGGTAAAATTTATAGCTTTTCTCTTCTTTTCAGTTTTTATCAACAATACCAATGAGTATATTAATTTTGACCAGAGCAAATTTTTTGTAAATCCTGTTGTATATTTTGTAGACGGCGAATATGCAAAAGCATTTCCTGATTATTGGAAATTCCTAAAGATACTATTTCTTGCTCCAGCATATTCTCTTTCCATAGGTTCAGAAATGCCATCATTAAATCATATAATTTTTGTCTTTTGTTTTCCATATCGGAGATAGAGAGCGATGCTGTTTTGTTTCCATGACATGTGGATTCTACACCTTGAGAAATTTCCTTGACCAGATTCAAGCTCAATGTAGCTGTTCTGGATTGTTTTTCTGTTGAACTGGCAATATTGGAAATCATCTCCGTTACTTTTTTAGCTCCAGCGACTATCTTTCTCAAGCTAACACCAGCCTGAACGGCAAATCCTGCACCTTTGTCGATTTCTTTAATGCCTTCATCCATGGATTCCACTGCCCTTGCGGTTTTTTCCTGGATAGAGGAAAGAGTAGCAGCGATTTCTTTTGTAGCATGTGTTGTTTTTTCTGCCAGACTGCGGATCTGGTCTGCAACAACGCCAAATCCTCTTCCTTGCTGCCCAGCTCTCGCTGCTTCGATAGCTGCATTCAACGCCAGCAAATTGGTTTGGTCTGCAATATCTTCAATTACGCTGATGATATCTACTATCGTCTCTGCACTTTTGCCTAATTCCTGTATAACCATAGCAGATTTAGAAACAGTTTGTGTGATTTTATTCATGTGGCGGATGATCTGGCTTACTACCTCGCCTCCCTTTTTGGCATCTTCTTCCGATGCTTTGGATGTATCAACACAAGCTTCTGCCTGGGTAGATACAGATTTAATCGAAGTAGACATCTCTGCTAAGGCAGTGCTGGTCTTATGCGTTTTGGTGTTCTGCTCTTGTAAAAATTCTAAAATTTTCTCTGATTGTGTTATAACTTCTCTTAAATGTGTACAGAAACTTTGATGTAGCAATGTAGTTTCGTGCATCGCTCCTGTAAACTGAAAGTTTTTTTGTTTTTTTTGATTTAGGAATTCTTCCCAGGCCTTTTCAAAACTTTGATAGAATTTTTCCATGGAAGAAATTTCTACAGAGAGGCTTTCTCTTGTATTTTCAAAGGAAGGAAGAAAAAAATCAGTTATGATCCAGGTAAAAAGAAAAATGCAGATAATTCCTGCTATTGCCCCAAAAAGCAAAACTGTGCCAGCTCCTTCACCTGTAAGAGAAAAACAGAAAAAACAGATTGTAGAGATAACACAAAAGAAGAGAAATAAAGATAAAGCAATTTTTATCTTTGGGCCTAAAAAGAACTGTTTTACCAGGAAAATGGTTCGAGAAAACATTTAGCTCCCCTTTAGAGTCGGTCTATCAAAGTCCAAAAGTTTATCTATATTCAAAAGGCTCAGCAAACGATCTTCCAATTTAGCTACGCCGTAGATATATTCGCTTTCAAAACCTCCCATAACAGCAGTGGGAGGCGGTTCTACGCAGGAAGTATCTAGTGCTTTGGTTTCTAAAACAGCATCTACGATTCCTCCTAGCATAACAGATTCCACTTCTAAGATAATAATTCTGGTATACCTGCGATCAAAATGTGGTTCAAAATGGAAACGTTTGCGAAGATCGATAATAGGAATCACATTGCCTCTTAGATTGATGACTCCTTCAATAAAATCTTTGGATTTTGGCACCTTGGTAATAACAGGAAGACGAATCACTTCTTTTACATGGGATATGTCAAAGGCAAATTCTTCTTCGCCTAGCTTGAACGTTACGACCTGAAGGTATTTTTCATCTTCGATTTCCATAGAATACTTCCTCTAAGAAGCAGGATCAGCAGAAGTGCTTGCTGGCTCTTTTGCTTCTTCCTGCTTTGCCTCTTCTATGCTTTTTTCCTTTTTTTCTTTGTCCAGAGGTTTCATGGTTGCAATCTGTCCTATTATCTCCTCTGAGTCACGGCGAATTTCTGTCAGGTATTGCTGATTTTTCATTGCTACAAGATCCAGCTCTTCCATTTCTTTTTTCAAAGAATAGCATTTTTTCTGTTGTTCGTTGATGCTGCTAAAAAGAGATTTTGTGAATTTATGTATTTCGCCTGTAGCCGTAGTAATTTTATGTTTGATTTGCCCTTGCTCGACAGCATGAATACGAATCTGCGACATAAGTTCATTGAGTTTCTCGATAGAAGAGGAAATCCTCTTGAGCGTCATGCCTGCCTTGGCAGCCATACCTACACCTGTTTCCACTTCTTTGCTGCCACCTTCCATGGAATTTACAGCACCTGAAGTTTCTTCTTGCAAATTTTTGATCATGCCAACGATTTCTTTGGTTGCCTTTTGGGTCTTTTCTGCAAGATTTCTTACAGATTCTGCTACAACAGCAAACCCTCGCCCCTGCTCTCCTGCTCTTGCTGCTTCGATAGAAGCATTCAGAGCCAGCAGGTTGGTCTGGTCGGCAATATCGTCAATTACGCTGCTGATTTCTTCGATTTCATTCGAGCTTTGTCGTAATTTATCTATTGTCTGGGTCGCATTTTTTACGTGCTTGGCGATTTTATTCATCCCTTCTTCCATCTCATGAATGACCCCAGTTCCTTCTCTCGCAGCACTTACGGCTTCCTGAGAAATATTGCTGGCAGAATCTATTTTAGTAGCTTCTGCTGTAATGTCTTCATTTAGAGAGCCTACTTCTGTAGAGCTTGCGGAAATAGAAGAAGAAAGGCTGTCGACCTTTTCATATACACTCTGCACAACAGAATTCATTTCAACGATTTGCGTTAAAACATGACGTATAGCAGAATTTTGGGTGCCTATATTTTTCAAAATTTCCCCTATACGACTGAAATTTTCGCTAACCAGTTGAGACAAAATCTTCATCTTGTTCTTCTGATCTACTTTTCTTATATGCTCTTCCCTGGCAAATTCTTTAATCTGGTTTGCCCAAAATCCAAAGTCTTCCTGAAGAGAAAAAGGATTTTCCCAATTTTCTCCCTTTTCTTCATTCCATTGGCTAAGCATTCTGGAAAATTTTTGCATTCTAAACTGGACACGCCAAGCCAGCAAAAGGCCTATGAGACTTCCTGTCAAAAGACAAATCAGAAAGTCCATTGCAATGCTTGCATCCCCTTTAGGAAAAAAAATAAGAATGCACTGAGACAGCATTGTAGATAAAATGCATGCAACAATAATTTTTATGCCAAGCGTAATTCTCATATTGTTCCTTTATCTCATGAAAGAAGATTTTTTATCGCACTAAAAAGCTCTTCTTCATCAAAAGGCTTTGGCAGGTGGGTGTTGATTCCTGCTTCCATGCCTTTAATGCGATCTACCATTTCTTTGTGGGAGCTGATGGCTATAACAGGAAGAGTACGAAACTTCCTTTGCTCCCGAATTTTTGCAGTGAGTTGATAGCCATTCAATTCTGGCATTTCAATATCTGTAATCACCAGATCTACTGGATAGTCATTCAATTTCAATAGCGCGTCTTTTCCATCCATAGCTTCAATGACTTTGTAGCCGCCACGTGCCTCGATTGCCAGCCTTGTTCTTTTTCGTTCGCTGCGAGAATCTTCTACCAAAAGAATAGAGACAGGCCCTTCTTTGGAGACAGAACGCAATTTGATGGTTTTCTCTTCTGCATTACTTCCCAACGTCATACTGGCACTATGAGGTAAAAGCCTCAGAATCCCCATGATATCCAAAATCAAAGTGACTTTTCCGTCTCCGCCAATACAAGCCCCTGAGAAGCCAGATGTTTTTTCCAGCATTTTCCCCATAGGCTTTACAACCACTTCTTCCTGGCCTACTATTTTATCCACAACAAGAGCGATTTTTTTGTCCGACATGCCTGCTATTACCACATAGATGTTTTCGGAATGGTTTTTCTTTTGCGATTTCAAATCAAAAATATGGTTGAGCCTTACTATGGGGACAATGGTGTCCCTGAATCGCATGACCTCTTTTCCTGAAATACTTTTGATCTGGTGCAGGCTTAGCCTTGCTGTTTCCAGAACTGAGGTAATGGGAATAGCAAAAATTTCTTCTTCCACCTGGACATGCAAGGCATGAATGATTGCCAGCGTCAAAGGCAATCGAATCGTGAAGAGAGTCCCTTTATTCAGCTCAGAAGAAATATCTACAGAGCCATTCAGTTTTTGTATGCAGCTCTTGACCACATCCAGCCCTACGCCTCTGCCAGAAACATTGGTTACTTTTTCTGCAGTGGAGAATCCTGGCAAAAAGATAAATTCTAAGATTTCTTTGATCGGCAGACGATCTACTTCTGCCTGGCTGACAAGCCCTTGCTTAATTGCTTTTTGCTTGATTGCTTCTGACTGTATACCTTTTCCATCGTCCTGGATTGTGATCAAGATGTGGTTGCCTTCATGGGATGCAGAAAGTATGACAGTCCCTATAGGATTTTTTCCTTTTTTTCTTCTTTCTTCTGGTGTCTCGATTCCATGGTCTACAGAGTTGCGCAAAAGGTGAACCAGAGGGTCGCCAATTTCATCACTTACGGATTTGTCCAGCTCTGTTTCCAGTCCATGTATCACAAGACGGACTTCTTTGCCCAGACTTTTGGCCAGATCTCGTACCGTTCGGTTGAAACGGTTAAAAATCTTGCCAACAGGCTGCATCCTGGTTTTTAGAACTGCTCTCTGTAAATCCGAAGTGACAAAATCAATAAAATCTACAGCAGAAATCAAGTCCTGGCAAGAGCGATCATCACCCCATTTTTCTACAAGTCCTCTAACTACCTGGCTCAAACGATTTCTTCCTAAAACAAGCTCGCCCACTAGATTCATCATTTTATCCAGCCTTGGGGTTTCGACTCTTACGCTCTGCTCTGCGGCAGGGGAAGCCTTTTCTGCATTCTTTTTAGGAAAAACTTTTGTGTCTGGAACAGAAGCTGCTTCTTTTTCCTCTTTTTTAGAGGCTTCCAGAGAAGACTGATATTTTTGAGGACTGGGATTCAGGCTGTTCTTCAAATGAAAAATTACGGTAGCAGGATCACCTTCATCCCTGTTCCCTTTTTCGAGCTTCTGGAAAAAATTTTTCAAGAAGTCCACTGTTTCCAGGATTGCATCCATGACATTCGAGGAAAGCGAAAGATTGCCCTTTCTGACTTCTTTCATGACTTCCTCTGCACAATGTGCAAGCTCGGAAATTTTTTCAAACTTCAGAAAAGAAGTCGTTCCCTTCAAAGTATGGAGATAGCGGAATATCTGGTCTAAAAGCTGTTGATTTTCAGGATTTTTTTCCAGCTTGACCAGATCCTGGTCGGCCTTTTCAATCAACTCTCTGGATTCCTGTAAAAAATCCTGGATCAGCTCTTCCATATCTTCCTTGCTTAGCCCCGAATTTTCAAGATAAGGGGAAGAAACTCCCTGAGCATCTTTTTCTTGTTCTGGAATTGCCTCCTGGCTTTTTTCTTCTGCAATTTTTGGCTCTTCTTTTATAGTAGGAGATTCTATAGCAACGGACAATTCCTCTTTTTTGGGAGGAGCCTCAACCTTTTGTATTTCCGCTTCTACTTTAGGAGGCTGAACTTCTTGTGTTTTCGCCTTCTCTGCTTCCTGGGTTTCCAGAAATTTGCGCAAATTCGCTACAATCCCTGAATAATCCTGGGCTTCCTTTTCTCCTGCCTCTGCCTGGGCAAAAAGCTTTTTTATGGCATCCACGCTGGCAAGAATAGCATCGGTAATAGAAGAGGAAAGCACTTTTTTTCCAGAACGGATTTCCCCCATAACATCTTCTGCTGCATGAGCCAATTGTCCCATTTGTGCGAAAACTGCTTCGGAATTCAAAAAATTGGCAGTACCCTTGATCGTATGAAAATTCCGAAAAATACGATTCAATAAATCTTTATCCTGAGCATTGCTCTCCAGGGAAACTAAATCCTGGTCTAATTTCTCAAGCAAATCCGCTGATTCTACAATAAAATCGCCAATGATTTCCTGTAGATCATCTGCATCCAAAGACATACGCTATTCCTGGAATAAAAGGTTAGATTATTTCGATGGCCCAGGATGTTGCCCTGGGGCGATTATATATAGGCCTATTTTTTTGCCCTGCCCATTAAGGAAATGATATCGTGAACAGGCTTCGTGCCACTTCCCAGAATCAAAGATGTGAAAAAATAGTCCGCCCAGATATGGACTTCCATGTTTAGCCTTAGCATCAACTGAAGCTTCAACGAATAGCAGAAGGCAAAGCCAAAAAGGGTTGCCAATATCCACATCCCAACCATTTTAAATCTTTTTTTATTAGCATCCTCTTTTTCTGCCTTTTCTGGGATGTTCCATATAATGCTTACAATCCAGTCTATCAATTCCAGAACTCTTTCAATCGCCTGTGCCAGAAAGTAAAAAATCAGAATATTGTCCATAACACTCTTCCTTTCAAAAAAATACAATTTTTCCTTCTCAATAATTTATAGAATATTGATTTTATACTATCATTTCTATCTTTATTCGTCAACCAGGAAAAATATAAAACAGTGTAATCTGCGGATTGTTTATATTTTGAAAGTCCATTTTGCCCTAACGTAGATGCTTATTTGTATTTATCTGTGGTTCTCTTTAAAAATCGAAAAAATCATTATTCTTCTTGTAAAGACTGGATAAGCTGTTCTCTCTCTTGCTTTTGCAAGGCATCTATGAATTCATCAATATTCCCCTGCATCACGCCTGTAAGATTATAGCTGCTGATATTGACTCTATGATCCGTTATTCTGTTCTGAGGATAATTGTAGGTACGGATTCTATCACTTCTGTCCCCTGTCCCTTGTTGGGACCGTCTCATGGCATTGCGTTTGTCATGCTGGTCTTGCTGATATTTTTGGTAAAGCCTGGTTCTCAAGATACGCATGGCTTTCATCTTGTTTTTGAACTGTTCAGGCGTGTCCTGACAGTTGACAACAAGCCCTGTTGGAAGGTGGGTGATGCGAATCGCGGAGCTGGTTTTGTTGACGTTCTGGCCGCCTGGTCCAGATGCTCTCAGGGTATCGATTTTCAGGTCGTTAGGATTGATATTGACTTCGACTTCTTCTGCTTCTGGTAATACAGCTACAGTACAAGCCGAAGTGTGTATTCTTCCACCGCTTTCTGTAACAGGTATTCTTTGAACTCTATGACCACCGCTTTCGAATTTCAGGAATTTATAGACATCTTTACCTTTAATGGAAAATATTACTTCTTTCAAGCCGCCTAAATCACTAGGGCTGGAATCCAGCATTTCTATTTTCCACTTTTTTTTGTCTGCATACCGTACATACATTTCATAAAGATCACGAGTAAAAAGACTGGCTTCTTCTCCTCCAGTACCTGCCCTGATTTCCACAATAGCACTTCTTTGGTCTGTTTCATTGTCTTCTTCGATTAAAAGATTTTGTAATTTTTCAAACGTATTTTTTTCATTTTCTAGTGTAGACTGGTATTCTTCTTTGATCAATTCTTTTACTTCTGGATCTTGCTCCTCTTTTTGAAGCTGTTCCATTTCTTTGGCTTGAGTCTGATATTTTTTCAATTCTGAATAGACAGACATAACTCGATTTAAAGAGCCATGTTCTTTAATACAAGCAGAATATAAAGAATTATTTTTAAGTACCTCTGGCTTTTGGATCATTTCCTCAAGCTCTCGGAAACGGGTATCCATTTTTTGTAATTTTTTCAATATAGGATTGCTTTTATCTTCGCTCATAGTAAATACAATTTTCCTGAAATTCAGGAAACAATTGCCTCATTATAAAATTTGTGTTTATTTTTTTGGATTGTTTGAGATAGAGTAAATCATAGGAAAATAGTTTTAGTGCTATATCAATGCACTTTAAACTATCAGTCTTAGCCCCTAAAGGGGCAAAATATAATAGCCAGGGGCGTTGCCCCTGGTAAAGGGGCGAAATATAATAGCCAGGGGTTTTGCCCCTGGTATTTGAACAGGTAGGATAGGGAGTAGCTAATTTTGTTTTTTTGTAGAAGTCCAGTTGAATTTTTTTTGGAATTTTTCTAGTCTTCCTGCTGTATCCAAAATCTTCTGTTTGCCAGTATAATAAGGATGGCATTTAGAACAAATTTCTACCTGGATAGAGGATTGAGTAGAGCGTGTCTTGAAAGTTTCGCCACAACCGCATACTACGTTAGCTGTTTCATATTTAGGATGAATATTTTTCATGAACTTTCCTAATCAAAATTATTTCTTTTTTAACTTAAATTCGCTTTTATCCGCGCCACAAACAGGACAAATCCAGTTTTCAGGCAATTTATCGAACAAGGTTCCTTCTTCTATATTATGATCTGGGTCACCTTCTGCTGGGTCATAGACATACCCACAAACTGAACATTTATATTTTTCCACTTTTTTCTCCAAAACCTGGGAATATTTTAATTTTCTTTTAAGACCTCTTCATCCCAAAGTTTTTCAAAAAACAATTTATGAGCAGATTCTTCTGAGGCAAGGTGTTGAAAAAATTGCACTACTTTAGGATCAGAAAGCCTCTGGCTCAAGACTTGATAGAGCTTCATAGCTGCAAGCTCTCTATGCATGGCTACATTGATAATATCTTGCCAGCTCATCTCTACAGATACCTTTGTTTCTACCACATAGTCTGCAATTTTTAGATCAAGCATCTTTTTGGGAGTACTTTTCTCTAATATTTCCAAATCAAATCTTTTCAGCTTTTCTTTATGCTGCTCTTCCATAGCCTTGATTTTTAAAAGCTCCTCCTGGATGCTTTTTACTTTTGCTTTTTGAGCAAGATTTTCATAAAAATGGATGGCTTCTTGCTCTTTTTCTATAGCAAATTGTACCATACTGTGAAGAGTTTCCCCTTCCTGCTGATGAGGTTGCATATAAATCTCCTCTGAATAGGTTAAGAGCATATAATAATTTTTTTTTTTCAAATTGCAAGAAATTTTCTTTTGCTAATTTGGCTCACAGGCATAGCCCAGACGCAAAATGGTTTCTTCGTCTAAAAATTTTCCCACAATCTGTAAGCCTATTGGCATTCCTTGGGAATTTGTTCCACAAGGAACAGAAATTGCTGGATTTCCACTCAAGCTGAACGTAACGGTAAAAATATCACAAAGATACATGGCCAATGGGTCAGAAATTTTTTCTCCTCGCTTAAAAGCAGGGATAGGAGAAGTTGGAGTTATTAAGGCATCAACACAGCTTAGTGTATTTTGGATCTCTTGCCTGAGTAAAGCTCTTGCCTTCATGGCCTTTAAATACCATGCTTCATAGTAACCACTCGACAGCACATAAGTACCTAGCATGATTCTACGCTTTACTTCATGGCCAAAGGATTCACCTTTGCTTTTTTTATAAAGAATATCAAGAGATTTTCCACATCCTTCCTTTATATTCTTTTCTGAGGTGCGATGACCATAATGGATTCCATCATAGCGTGCAAGATTGGCACTTGCTTCTGCAGTAGCGATTAAATAATATGTTGGGATGGCATATTCTGTAGATGGTAGAGAAACTTCCTGTATTTTGGCTCCTTTTTTTTCGAGCGAAAGAATGGCTTTTTGGCAGGCAGAAGATATTTCTCTGTCCATTTTGTCGAAAAAATATTCTTTAGGAATGCCAATTCTAATCCCTGCAGGAAATTCCTGGAGTCGTTTCAAATAATCAGGAACAGGTTCGTTCAAAGATGTAGAATCCCTATTATCTTTACCTGCAATCGCTTGCAGTAAAAATGCGACATCCTCCACCGTCCTTGCCATAGGGCCTATCTGGTCGAGGCTGCTGGCAAATGCAATCAGTCCATATCTGCTTATTCTGCCATAGGTTGGCTTTAACCCAACAATCCCACACAAAGAGGCTGGCTGGCGAACCGAACCGCCTGTATCCGAACCTAAAGCAAGAGGCGACATTCCAGAAGCTATAGCAGATGCAGACCCTCCACTAGAACCACCAGGTATACATTCTGGATTTCGAGGATTCAAGGTAGGAAACATGGCAGAATTCTCACAAGATGACCCCATTGCAAATTCATCCATATTGGTTTTTCCCAATACGATTCCACCTTGCTCTTTTATCTTTTCTATGACATGCGCATCATAAGGCGGGATAAAATTTTCCAGGCTTTTAGAGGCACAGGTTGTACGAATACCCTGCGTACATATATTGTCTTTTATAGCAATGGGTAAACCTTCCAGAATTCCAGTGCTACGTCCCTGGCTTCTCCTTAAATCAGAAGCTTTTGCCTGTTCTAGTGCACTTTCCTGACAAAGAGTCAAAAAAGCTCTAAGCTCAGGATCACGTTTTTCAATGTAGGCAAATAAAAGCCGAACAAGTTCTTCGCAAGAAATTTCTTTTCTGGACAGCATAAGACTAAGCTGTCTGGCTGTAAAACGATATATTTCCATAAGATTCTGTCTATGTACCAACTATTTTCGGAACCACAAAAAAACCCTCTTGAAAAGAGGGAGCATTCCTGGCAATCTTCTCCAACGTAAGAGATTGCTTTTCTATATCTTCACGCTCTACATTATAGATTTCGATAGAAGAAAGAGCTGGCATTACATTCTCTGTGGGAAGTTCCTTGAGCTTTTGAAAATAGCTCAAGATGGTTTCCAGATCTTTGACCATTTCTTTTTCTTCTTCAGGGGAAAGATATATTTTGCATAAGCGAGCGATATGCTGTATTTCTTCTAATGTAACCATAGTTTTATAAAAAATGATGCTCGTGATAAATGTGCAATTCTATGCAATCTATCACGAGCAAAAAAATGGGATTAACAGTGAACTAGACTTACCATTTTGTCATAATCTGGAAAACGAAAGCATGCAAGAGTCCGCCGCCTTCGCCACGTTCGTTGTTGGTTATGCCTCTGGTTTCTCGTAAATCATACATGACCCAGTTGAAATCAGCACGGACGTGTTTGTTGAAATGGAATTTGGCACCGAACACAAGTTCCCAAATCTCCTGGCCTCTTACGTCAGTAACGGTTCCCAGAGGATTGGTTACGTTGGCTGCTGTTCCGTCTCCACCTTTGTCGTCCACATCTGTGTAAGATACTTTGAACAAAGGTTCCAGTCCCATATTTTGTTTTGGATCGCCGACTGCAATAAAATAGCTTAAGCCAAAAGATGCTCCCCAGATTTCCAGAGGAGTGGCACTTTCTGCTATGCCTTCATTGTCTCTGTTGGCACGCATCCATACATATTCACTCTCGATTCTCAAGTTGCCTTTCCAATATTTGAAGCCAGAAGCGACACCAATGGCTCTTCCGCTTGTATTGTCCAAAGTATCGCCTGGGCGATCGAAAACCTGATAGTTTTGCAAGGCACCTAAGAGAACACGTCCAGCACCAGCTCGAAGATCATGGTTGTTGACAAAAACGGATGCCTGACCAAAAACTCCCTGCTCTTTATTTCCCATAGGGAAGAATTTAAGCTGAGCAGCAAACATCTTGTCATCATCAGCATCGCCAACATTGAGGCCTTGTCCATTGTACAAACCAATGGCATAGGATAAATGGTCGGCCAAATATGTGCTGTTTACAAAAGGTACTCCATTGCCAAAAATCATGATACCATTATCTCTTTGAGGCATAATTCCATTGATGATATAAGGAGAATAGGAAATTGCCAAAAGATCTTGGGGTGCTGTTTCATATTCCAGAGAGAAAGGAATAATGAAGGTTCCAATTCTGAACTTGGCGCAGTCCATGCCTAAATATTCAATATAGGCTTCTCTTAAAGCTCCATTTGCAGAAAACTCAGGGCGAATGCGGATGTGCCAGTCTTTCATCAAATAGATATGGAAATCAATTCTGCTTTCACTTGCTCTGAAGTTGTTGTTCTGTACAGTGTTTGCTTCAGATAAAAAGAAATGATATCGGAGGTATCCATTGATTTTGAGTTGTACATCACCATCGGCTGCCTGAATGAAAAATCCTTTATCATAACCGGCTGTAATACCTTCACCATCATCTTGAGCTACAGGTTGAGCCATATATTCGTCTACCAGGCTCTGAACATAGTTTTCGCTTCTTTTCTCTTTTTCTGCTACTTTTTGCTCCAGCTCTTGCAAAAGCTGTTGCTGTTTCAGAATTTTTTCTTGTAACTCTTGGATTCTATCTTCCTGAGCACTCACTACAAAAGAAAAGCAAACCAAAACAAGTAAAATTCCTTCCATCCATCTCATAACAGTCCTTTCATTAAAAATCCAAATAATCATGTTGTTCACTAGGAAAATTTTGGAATAGTCATGCTATAGTACTGCATTTATAACTTATCTAAAAAATTTTATCAACAAAAAAAATACGCAAAAAATAATTTTTTTGGAAGTCTTACTGTCTGGATATAGCCAGCCTTTTTCTACGATCTTTCTCTACAATTCTATCTATCATTTTAAAAAATATTCCAGGACAAACGATTCTTATGACCCTGGCAATTTTGCTTTCGGCATTGCATATCACTTCAAAGCGATATTTCAAGATGCCCTGAACAAATTTTCTGGCAACATCCTGAGGGGACATCACCCTGGCATTTTGGCTAAGAGCCTTACACTCTGGAAGGGTATGAGACTGTTCATACTCTAGCATAGGCGTGCTTGTATCTGGAGGAAAAACTACGGTAACACCTATACCATAGTCTTTTGCTTCCATTCTGAGGCATTCTGCAAGTCCAGTCAGGGCAAATTTAGTAGGAGCATAAGCAGAATACCCAATAAGGCCTGTATATCCTGCTACGCTAGATACAAAGCCAATATGTCCGTCTTTGCTTTTTTTCAGATAAGGCCAGGCTGCTTTTGTGGCATACACTGCTCCAAAATAGTTAGTTTCCATCACTTCTTTCAAATTTTGCAGAGAATTCTCTTCAAATCCTCCTAGGCCTAATATTCCTGCATTGTTGATCAAAGTATGAATACCATTTGGGCTTTCTCCAATTTGTTGGATAACATATTGTATCTGTGCTGGATCAGAAACATCAGCAGAAAAACTAGCTATAGAAATAGCAGGGTATTTTTCTTGGAGTATGCACGATGCCATTTCCAGCTTTTTAGGATTACGAGCTATAAGAAACAGATTGGCCCCTAACTTGCCAAATTCCATAGCGATTTCCAATCCAATTCCAGAAGAAGCTCCTGTAATCAATACATTTTTACCATGGAATCTCGTAATAACAAACTCCTTAAAAGAAGCAAGGTGTGCCTAGTGAAGTCAGTTACTGAGAAATTTTTTGGTATGTTTCTGCGATAGCATCAATAAATTCTTCGGAGTTCAAGATCATGCTCGCTTTGGGTTCTGCAAGACGGGCGAGGTCGCCTGTCATTTTACCGCTTTCGATGGTAAGAATGGAAGCTCTTTCCATAAAATCTGCATATTGGATCAATTGGGGAAGACTATCGAGTTCCCCTCGTTTTCTCAGTGCGCCTGTCCATGCAAAAAGGAGAGCCATGGAATTGGTGGAAGTCTTCTCGCCTTTAAGGTGCTTATAATAGTGTTGCTGGACTGTTCCATGAGCAGCTTCATATTCAAAATGCCCTTGGGGAGATACCAGAACAGAAGTCATCATCGCCAGGCTTCCAAAAGCTGAGGCTACCATATCTGACATAACATCGCCATCGTAGTTTTTACATGCCCATAAAAATCCTCCTTCGGATTTCATGACACGGGCAACGGCATCATCAATCAATGTATAAAAGTAGCTAATCCCTGCTTCCTGGAATTTAGTTTCAAAGTCTTTTTTGTATACGCTGGCAAAAATATCTTTGAAGCGATGATCATAAATTTTAGAAATCGTATCTTTTGTAGAAAACCAGATATCCAGTTTTTCGCTAAGAGCATAGAGAAAGCATGATCTGGCGAAGCTTTCTATAGAGCTGTCCAGATTATGGATACCCTGGATCACTCCAGGCTCTTTAAACTCTGCTATTAAATGGCGTACTTCTTTTCCGTCTTCTTGCGTAAATACCAATTCAGCCTTACCCTTGGACGCAATTTGATATTCCTGATTTTTATAAACATCCCCGTAAGCATGACGGCCAATCACAATGGGCTTTTTCCAGGAAACCACAGAAGGTTTGACGTTTTTCACCAAAATGGGTTTGCGGAAAACTGTCCCATCCAATATAGCACGTATAGTTCCATTGGGAGATGGCCACATTTTTTTCAGAGAATATTCCTGTACTCTTTGCGCATTGGGAGTGATCGTAGCACACTTAACTCCAACACCATATTTTTTAATGGCATAAGCAGAGTCAAAGGTAATTTTGTCGTCCGTCTCTTCTCTCTTCTGCAATCCCAAATCATAATATTCTGCTTTGAGATCAATATAAGGCAAAACCAATTTTTCTTTTACTTTTGCCCATAGAATACGAGTCATTTCATCCCCATCCATTTCCACAAGGGGGGTCTTCATAGAAATTTTGTCTACCATGCTTTCTCCTTTTTATATCAAAAAAAAAGTTGCAAAATGCCTATTCTATGACTATCAGCTAAATATTTTTTTGGTTGCATTTACAGCACTTCTCACTTGCGTTGCATACAGAGTCAAATAATATGCGATTTAAAC
>CALKWO010000243.1 GCA_938003875.1 uncultured bacterium | reverse complement strand
GTGGTTCTCTTTAAAAATCAAAAAAGTTCACTTACAAGCTGCGGAATATAGGTAAGTTATATTTATTTTTTTTGAAAGGTTATAGTGTGGCTAAAAGAAATTTGCTTTTAGAAACTTTAGAAAAAATGGAACAGCATGCTAAAACCAAAGAGGATATTCTTTGGGTTGGCTCAAAAGATGGTAAATTCGCTATTTCCTGGGAAGAATTTTCTTTGCTTGCAGATCGGGAATATGACAGAGATTCTCCACGACAAATCGTAGCAAAAGATCTGATAGTCGTAGGGGAAGGTTGGTGGCTGGAAAGAAAAGAATATCAAGGAACAGAATGGTGGGTTTATTTGGAATTGCCTCAAAAAAAAGAAGGGAAATCTTTCGATAATATTTTTTGTGATGAATCCAGAGATAAAGGCTGGATGAGCATTGAGGAAATTTTGAAAAGAAGAGGAAACCTATAAAATTTCTCTCTTAACCAATCATTTTTATACAGGTAAAAAGATTTATGCAAATTTTAGGAATTGACTATGGAAGAAAAAGGCTAGGTATGGCACTTTGCGGCGAGCTAAAAATCGCAACGCCTTTGGATACTTTAGAAAGAACAAATACAGAAAAAGATTTTGAAAAAATAAAAAATGTTATAGAAGAGCATGAGATAGAAAAAATTGTAGTGGGCTTTCCTAAAAATATGGACAATTCTTTAGGAGAAATGGCGAAAGAAGCACAATCTTTCTCTGATATATTAAAGAATCGCTTTTCCATACCAACCGTTTTATGGGATGAAAGGCTCACCTCGGCTCAGGCAGAAAGAATCATGATAGATGCTGGCTTTAGCCGAAACAAGAGGAAAAAAAATAGCGATTCCATCGCTGCTGTCCTTATGCTGCAAAACTATAGCGACAGAAATCGTTAACCTAACACGGATAAACCGTAATCAAAAAGAAAAAAATTTACCGCAGAGGCGCAGAGGTCGCAGAGAAAAATTTTTATATTTTTTATTCCTCTCTGCGTTCTCCGCGTCTCTGCGGTGAAAAATCTTTACACTTTTGCACGAGCCTTCAGTCGTAAGTGACTAAACTATTCTTTTTAGATTTTCCATGACATTGTTAAGATTCTGGATGCCGATTTTAATTTGAGAGATTCCTGAAGCTGTATCCCTTACTCCAGCATTCATGCTGTTCATAGTATCTACCACAAGATTGATGGCTTTGGACTGCTCTTTTGTATTGAGTACCACTTGCTGTGTATTGCTATAGACAAAGCTGGCTGTCTGGTAGATTTCATCGAACAGTGCGTCTACATCGCCTGAAATTTTCATGACTTCTTTTATGCTTTTGGTGGCTTCTTCTGTTTTCATGATCGTTGCGTCTGTAGCTTTCTGTATCCCTGAGACAATACTTCTGGCTTGCTCTGCCGATTTTTTGCTTTCTACAGAAAGCTTTCTTACTTCGGCTGCTACTACAGCAAAGCCTTTTCCATGTTCGCCTGCACGGGCTGCCTCAACAGATGCGTTGAGGGCCAGCATATTGATCTGAGCAGACAGGTCTTTAAGCAATTCTGCAATGTTTCCAATCATGCTTGTCTTTTCACTCAAATGAAGGATTTGGGAGGCAACAGACTCAATTTTTTTAGTAAGAGATTCCATAGCATCCATAGCCTGTTTTACAGAATTACGGCCTTCTTCTGTCATAGTGCTGGATTTATTCGCCAGATTCGATGCGTTGGATGATTGCTCGGCTACTTCCTTTGCCGATAAAGCCAGCTCTTCAATCGTGCTTGTCACCTCATTCAAAGAGGAAACCTGATGATTGGCAGTGCGTTCATGTTGTAAAACAGTAGCTTCTATTTGGGTGGATGTAGTGGAGGCATCACTGACCTCTCTGGCAATGGTTTGCCGAATTTCCCAGACAAGGGACACCAGCAAGGTAATAGCCAATCCAATAAAAACGATAATTCCCGAAAATAAAGCCACAGTAAGAGAAAAAATGGCTTCTTCATAGAACTCCCATGTTTTTTCAAGCCTCTTGCTTTGCATCTCAGAAAAGGCATCCACCTTTTTATCCAATTCATCCCCCAATTGGATGCCATGCCCTGTTTTGAATTTTTCTATGGCTTTTGCCGTGTCTCCCTGGTCTACGAAATCCATAAGCTGCTTTGTGAATTCAATAAGGCCAATGCCTTTTTCGCTAATCTCTTTCAGCATAGGTATTTTCTTTTGAAGAGTAGCAGAATTTTCCTGCTCTTTCACCAAAAATTTTATAGTGTCCTGCAAAAGTTTGCTGTTGTCTTGCCAGACTTTTTTGGATATTTCATTTTTTTCCAGCATATAGGCTCTTATAGATTTTTGTATTCTGGCAACAGCAATCTGTATCCTATCGTCGATCATTTCGTCTATCCTGATTTCTTCTTTTATAACCACAATAGAGTCTTTCATGCTTTGGACATAAAAATAAATAAAGCCATTTACAAGCAGAAACAAAGATAGAAGAATCAAATATCCTAGCAAGATTTTATATCGTAATCGGAATCTTTTAAACATGGCATTATTCCTTAACAAGCAGGCTGATTTTTTTAAGAATTTCCGAGATTTCCAGAAGAGTTACAGTTTTTCCTTCATGCAGAGCGGTTCCCTTAATGTATTTTTCTGAAAAAGGAGTACAGGAAGGTATACAAGCAATATTGGACGGCGATATAGTGACAATATCATAGATATCCTCTACTGCTATCCCTGCTGTGATATTGTCCACAGAAATCACAACGATTCTGGATGTGTCAGGCAAAGCTTTTGTATGCATTTGTAAAATAAAACGTATGTCCAGTATTGTCAGGATATTGCCTCTGAGATTCATGCTTCCCATGATATATTCAGGGCAATTGGGCAATGGGGTAAAGAAGAAAAGAAAAGAAAATTCCTCTATATTCTGCAAAGGAATTCCAAAATATTCATCGTTTAATAGCACTATGGCAAACTGGTCAGAGAGAGAAATCTTTTCTTCCTCGATTTTTTTTCTTTGTTCTATAGATCGCTTACGAAAAATTTCTTTTTGCTCTTGGCTAATATCATAAAAAGAAGATTGGACTACCCAAAAAGCATCCTCTTTTTCTTCTGATTTCAGAAAATCAGCTATGCCTTCTGATTCAGGTATAGAGATTTCTTCATAAAGCAAAAGATCATGATTCAAAATCATGATCGCATCACTGCCCACTTGTGCTATTCCCCTGACAATTCTGGGAATATTGTTTTTTTCTTTTATGGCAATATCTGGTAAGTCTATATTTTCCGAAGGAATAGTAGAAATATCCATACCTTCTTCGATGATTATGCCTAATTTTTGGCCTTGTATATCCAGTATAGCAATAGCATTTTCAAGGTGATATTTTTCAGGTACATACCCAAAGCGAATATTTAAATCCATCACGGGAAGTATGCTACCATGGATATACATAATGCCCAGTATATATTTCGGAGCTTCCTGTATTCTAGTGATTTCCACGAGGCTACAAACTTCTAAAACCAAACGGGCCTCTATTGCGAACAAGGAATTTTTCAATCTGAAAATAAAATAGTCTTGCTTCATAGTATCCCACGATTTGCCAGGGTTTTTATTTGATTATCAGCGCGTCTCGGATGGATTGCATACACAGATAAACACAAATAAAAAAAATTTTACCACGAAGAACACGAAGTTTAAAAATTATCTGCGTTCATTTGTGTTCATCTGTGGTTTAAATCGCATATTATTTGACTCTGTATGCAACGCAAGTGAGAAGTGCTGATAGAAATGCGTTATGACAACACACGGATCTTTTTTTTGGGCAATGCATTGGATGAAGCCTGAGGAGAATGCTTTTTGTTCCATTCTTGCTTAAGATGCTGATAGATTTTTTCTGGCCCATATTGTATATACCATCGCATTTTACGGCTATCCAATCCCCAGTCCGCATCTTTAAACATGCTAGGAGGGCGAACCGTTTCGGGTCTTAGCAATACATTATAAATAATATCGATCAAGACTCTGTCCACTTCTCCATTGACAGTATAGCAAGCTTTAGTTCCAACAGCCCTGATCCTAGGATGAAATAAAGGTGTTTCTGGTGTGATTTGTATTTTGCCTAAATTTTGTGGATATTCTCTTGGCAAAGAGAAATGAAAACAGTGCTGGTAAGAAATTTCCAATGTATCATCCGGGCCTACGCCAATAAGGCCAGGAAGATACATTGTCTTCATCTGTAATGTCTTATATGCTCCATCAGGATATTTTTCTATAATCCCGACCCAAAAGTCAGGGTTTTCCCATGACTCGTTTTTTTTTTGGGTTCTTCTAAGAGCCATCCTTCTTTATCATAGATTTCTTTCAAAGCAGAACGATAGAATTCTTCTACCAGGCTTTCCACTCTTCTGTTGAAAATGGCTACAGGAAGAGAGCCTACAACAGCTTGCGTACTCAATTTAAATCGCTCGCTGTTCTGTATTTCTGGCGTAATTTCTCCCAGGGGGATTCCAGGAGGCAAAATAGCATTGCCTTCTGCTTTTCTCAGAAGAACAAACTGGTATTCACTCCCTACTTGTGTTTTAGCCCATTTTTTAATATCAATGCCTTCTTCTTCACACCTTTCTGTGATAACATTGATTATATCTCCTACGCTGGCATCCGCATCAATACCGAGGCGGAATTCTTTACCACGAGGCTCTACATCAATCAAAATTTCTTTCCAAGGTTCACTCATTCTTGACTCCCAATCTTAAAAATTCATAAGACCCATAAAGGAATTTTATGGGTCTTTTTTTAAAATCTTATAGAAACTATTATATAACCTTAACGCCTTTCATATAGGGAACTAAAGCATCAGGTACCCTGATATGTCCATCGGCTTGCTGGTAGTTTTCGAGAATAGCAACCATGAGCCTTGGAGTGGCGACTCCAGATCCATTGAGTGTATGTGCAAATTGTGGCTTTCCGCCTTTCATTTTATAGCGAATATTGGCTCTTCTAGCCTGGAAATCTGTACAATTGCTGCAACTGGAAACCTCTAGCCATCGATCCACTCCAGGTGCCCAAAGTTCAAGATCGTAGGTTTTCGCTGAAGAAAAAGACATGTCTCCACTAGCCAAAAGAACGACCCTATATGTTAGACCTAATTTTTGCAAAATGGCTTCCGCATGGCCTACCAATTTTTCCAAAGAGGCATCAGAGTCTTCTTCTTTTACTATATGAACCAATTCTACTTTGTTGAACTGGTGGACACGGATCACACCGCGGTTTTCTTTACCATGAGCACCTGCTTCTCTTCTAAAACAAGGTGTTCCGCTTGTAAGATAGATAGGCAGGTTTTCTCCTGGTATCACTTCTTCCTGATAAACGTTAGTAAGAGGTACCTCGCTGGTAGGAATCAGAAAGAGGTTGTCTTTGGGTAAAGAATACATATCTTCTTCTAGCTTGGGCAACTGTCCTGTTCCTGTTAAAGTTCGACGGTTCACCATATAAGGAACAATCATCTCTTTGTAGCCATGTTCTATATGGGTGTCCAGCATAAAGTTAATCAAGGCTCTTTCCAGCCTTGCCCCCAGTCCAGCATACATGATAAAACTGCTGCCGCTGAGTTTTGACGCTCTTTCTAGCTCTAAAATTCCTAAATCTTTACCGATTTCCCAATGCGGTTTAACAGGAAAATCAGACTTTTTTACTTCGCCCCATTGTCGGACAACGGTATTCTTCTCTTCTCCCCCTTTAGGGACATCCTCTCTTGGAATATTAGGAAGCCACAAAAGAAGGGATTCCAGATCAGCATCTAGCTTAGAGACTTCCTGATCACAAACTTTAATTTTTTCTGCCAGATCTCCCATTTTTGACATAAGAGAAGAAGCGTCTCCTCCTTTTTGTTTTATCTCTCCAATTTCTTTGCTGGCTTTATTGCTCTGGCTTTTCAGTTCTTCTACTTCTACCAGTTTTTCTCGTCTGATTTTATCCAATTCCAGGATATGATCCAGGTCACATTTTTCTTTTTTGTCTAAAATGGCTTGTTTTATCAATTCTGGACTCTTACGGATCAATTTCATATCCAACATATACTATTCCTTAAAAAATACAAAAAATATTATTTCACAGGCTGCGCCACTTTGGTCTGAAAGGCCTATGTATAGCAGCCCAGGGCACGCCCTGGGAAATGGAATTATTTTGAGCGTAGTGATTGTATCTTTTCTATTAAAAAAGACTCTTTGGTTTTGTCTTGTAGATCTTCGAGCATTTTTTCATAAAAAAGGCATGCAAGATTTTTCTGCTTCACCAGGCTTTCTGCCTTCTTTAAAAAATCCAGATATTTTTTTTCTTGTCTGGCTTTATGGATGCTTTCTTTTTGTGATATTCCTTGAGATAGAATCTTTTTTATATCTTCTACGGCAGCGATGCCTTCCCATTTACTTATGATTTCCTGGCATTTTACAAAAAAATTGTCATAAACCGTTTCATTATGAAAGAACTGGGCATGTTGCAATAGGCTTGCTATTGTATGCAGATCTTCCTGAAACAAAGAGTTTAAAGATTCTTTTCTTTCCCTGGCGATCATGGCAAAAGGATGAAAGATCATGTGTTCCATAATGGATTCATAGCACAGGACTGCCTTTCCTAATTTGTTTTCTTTATAATGCTTTTGTGCTAATGTTTTCCATTCTTCCAATCGGGAAATATCTTCTTTAAAATTGGTTTTGAGCTTGAATTCCAATCGATATTCGTTATTTTCATCAGGAACCATAGAAAAACAAAACCGAATGTACTGAGAATCTTTTGTTATGCGATATTCATGAACTTTTGGATAAAAGAAGCCAATTTTATTTTTTGTGCCAGGCATTGCCAGTATAATCCGATCAGCCTTGGTCGTTTCTGATTCTTTTTCTAAAAACTCTCCAGGAAAAGGAAAAATATATTCTACAATATAGTTTCTGTTGTCTGGTATTCCTTTTAAGATATAAAGAAAAGAAAAGTCCTCTTTGTTTTCCTGGCATTTTATTTTTATAGAAAAATTCCTATTACCCTGAAAATTATGTATTGTCCCCTGGGCAATATAGTCCTGATCTTGTTTTTTTACTTTGAATTGAGAAAATTCCTGAGAGCCAACCCATATTCTTTCTTCTTTTTCTTTTTCCCAGATATAAAATCTGCCAAAGCTCATCCAATGCTTCCATTGCTGGTATATTTGAAAAATACCTTTGCTGTCCAAAAGAAGATGAATGCCTAGATTTTGCACTGACAAATGCGATTCTAATGCTTCTGTTTCTTTGATATAAATATCATCAAAATAAAGGGAATCTGCTTTTCCGATAGCAAAGCAAATCACTTGAAACGAAGTGGCTGAAGGAGGAGGAAAGATGCTGAATTCTGTTTTTTCCCATTTTTCCTTTTCTCCTGTTGAAAGAGGGGAATATTCTTCAAAAAGCTTCTGCTTTTTATCAAACCATACGATTCTTATTCCTGCAACTCCTTTTAACCCTTTATACTTCATCCATGCAGAGATACTATAGGCTTTCCCATAGCTGATCTCTATTGCTTCCCAATACTGGCTTTCATGGTCTTCATGGTAAGAAAATTCGTTTTGTGAGCTATAAAAAAGAGAAAATTTGCCAGATCGAGCTGTGCTTTCTACAATTTGCATTTTGCCACGGCACTCCCAGCTTAAACCTCCTTCAAAGGAAAAATCCTCTAAGAGATTTCCAGGCAATAAAGCAAGATGAGAACGATTGTATTGGAAAAAAGATTGCCCTATAAAAACTAAAATCATAAGGAAAAGTACCAACGCAATGGCAATGCATTTGGGAAGTATGCTATTGGTTTTACGAGGATATTGAAAAACACATAACGTATCGCCAAGTCGGATTTTATCGCCATTTTTCAATAGGCTGCATTCCGTACTTTGGTTGTTGACAAAAACGCCATTTTTACTTTTTAGATCGTATATCCACCATCCATCTTCTTTCTGCAAAATCTGAGCATGCTGAGAGGAAATTTGGGTATCTTTTATGCAAATATCGTTGAGAATCTCTTTGCGCCCGATAGAATATTTTTCCTCATGAAGCAGGATAGAACGCATCTTTTGTTTTGGTGTTTTAATAATGAATACAGGAGAAGGCTTGATTGTATTCATTTCTGGACAGGAAGATGCTATAGGAGAAGACTCTTCCTTATCTTCCAAAAATACAAAGATTGTCTTTCCTATTTTGATTTTATCTCCAAATTTTACAGAAGCAACAGAAGAAATTCTTTTTTCGTTCAGGTATGTCCCATTAAAAGAGTTTAAGTCTTTAAGGTAGTAGCTATTGTTTTCTTTGCCAATTTCACAGTGTCTTTTAGAAGCCTGGTTGTCCTGAAGGACTATATCGCATTCACCATAACGACCAATAATAACAGGCTTATTTTCAATAAGATAGCAACTATCCTTTCCTTCTGGAACTAATTTTGCCATTGCCGTTTTTCCCAAATTGAATAAGATGTACGAATCTGCCAGTTGAAAAAGGTTAGGGAAGGAACCACAGATAAACACAACGTTCTCGTGTCTCTGTGGTTTAAAATTCACAAAGTTACCAGGTAATCAAAATTCCCCCAGGTTATTTTCCCAAAGCCAGTCTTTCTGCTAAACGAGGAGAAATTCCTGCTTTTAGTATTTTTTCTTGTGTGGTCGCAATATCATAGGGGCGGCGATAGAACTGGAAAGTCAGCTTATCTTCGTCATAAATACCAAAAGATGTCAAAGGACACTGATCTCTTGGCTGCCCTATACTTCCTGGGTTGATAAGATATTGGCGATCAGGATACAATTCTATAAGAGTATCTTTGGTGAAATCTTGTGCAATATGACCTTTTGCCATAATGGAAGGAAGATGAGTATGTCCATGGAAGCATATTCGAATATCAGGATATTTTTCTTCCATAAATTTAAGGTTTGCAACAAAAGAATGAAGTTTAAGAAGATATTCGTCTTTATTCCTGGGCGAACCATGGGCAATTAAAAAACCAGACTCGTGCAACATTTTATTGGGCATTTCCGTTATGATAAAAGAAGTTTGCTCCATGCTTAGCTGTTCTTTTGTCCATGCCAGAACTTTATCAGTATCTTCCTTAAGGGTTTCGCTTTTCTCCCCAAGAATATGACGCTCATGGTTCCCTTTAATGCAAGGAATACGCCTTTCCATTATAATAGAAAGACATTCTACTGGATTTGCATTATAACCAATAACATCACCTAAACAGATGATCTGGTCAACCTTCTCTTCTCCAAAAACATTCAATGCTACAGTTAAAGCTTCAAGATTGGCATGAATATCCGCCATTATTCCAAAACGCATTTTGGCCTTTCTTTAGACGATGTTTGCAAATTCAAACCACAGAGGTACCGAGAACACAGCGCAGCAACACTACAAACAAAAAAAAATACAGATGGGCGTATTTCATGGTTAGGGTACAAACCACAGATAGACGCAAAACATTGGTTATCCGTGTTTACCTGTGGTTCTCTTTTTGTTATACCCCAAACACTAAAATACAGCCATCAATTACTCTTCGCCCCATTTATCATCGGCAGGCTGATCTTCTTCTAAATCTTCCGATTTTTTTTCAGGCTGGGGTGCTACTTCGGCTTCTTTTTTAGAAGGAACCTGCTCATCCCAGATGTCATCTTGTTTGGGTTTATCTTCTTCCTTGGTTGCTTTGGGTTTAGAAGAATCTTCAACAGGTTTTACTTCTTCTTTTTCCTTTTTTTCTTCTACAACAATGCGCTTTTGCAATTGCTGTGTTGTAAAGACTTCTCGTCTGATATCAGATACAAGATTTGCTCTACCCAATAAAGAATATATTTTCTCCTGAAATTGAGCAAAATTTTCTTTGTCTTCTCTTTTATCCAGCTCTTTTTGGCTTAAAAGAACTGTAATTCTTGCGACATTCTCTTTGTCCAGAGAAGTTTGGGTTTTAGAAAGTATCATCCCTAGAGAATCTGCTGCTTGCATTCTAACAGCCAGCGAAATATTCTGTGAGATAACCAGATCCAGGAGAGCAGGAACAACTTTTACCTCTCCCAAATTTCCCAAAGCACGGATGGCAGCCAGGCGAATTTCATCATTATCGTTTGATAATACTTTGCCTAAAGCTTCTCCAGATTCTTTGAGATAAGGGAAAAGAACGCTAGAAGATTGTATAGAAGCAAGTGCCTGTACTGCCCTTGTTGCTATCTGGGTTGCTTTTGCCTTATAGTTGCTTTGATATTTTTCCAGTGTTTTCTTGATCAGAGATTTGACTTCGATTTCTGCAAAAGGTTTAGAAAAAATGCCTTTGACCTGGGCAATCTTTTGATAAAGTTCTTCTGCATTGTTCTTTTTGCCTTCTGGAGTAACTACCAGAACAGGTATATCTCTGCTTTGGAAATCTTCTTTTAAGGAATTTACGATGTGAATTGCATGGATATCTACGAGTTCTGTAGAAAGTATCATCAGATCTTCTGGGGGAAAGCTCTTTGCCTTCCTCATGCCTTCTTCTCCATTATTCACAGCAAAAGGAACCATGTTCATCTGGCTGATCCATTCTACCATTTTATTTCTGCTCTCATCGTCTTCATCGACTACAAGAACAACTCTGGAATCCCATTCGCCCATAGCTTCCTGGAGTGTCTCAATAACACGACGGCATTCGCTGAAAGGACGGAGAGGATTAATTTTGACAACAGCTTCTGCAGCATGATAACGAACTCTTTTGTCTTTGTGCAATAAGGCACTCAAAAGAACTTGTGGTAAATCTCCTCTATTTTTGCATACCTCACCAAGAGCTTCCAGAATACTAACCGTTACTTCAGGCCGATCTTCTTTTGGCAATAAGGATTCTTTGAGAGCTAAAAATAGAATTTCAGGTCCTACGGCTGCTGCTATATTTTTGGCTCTGCTGGCTAGAGGTTTTTCCTGAGAAAAACTTTTCAGTTCTTCTTCTGACAACTGGAGTCCCTTTTCTTTTGTAGCTTCTTCTACCGCCAGAATTTCATTATATTGTGCATAATAAACGCGGACTAAAAGTGCCCAGGCATTCTTAAACGCCGCATCTAGTTCCAATGCTTGATAGCATGCCTGTTCTGCCATAATTTCATTATACAGGAAAGAGGGCAGCTCTTTATATAAAAGCTGATTGTCTTGCCACTCCCAATATAGCCAGTTGAAATTCAAGACAGGTTTGTAAGCAGGATCATCTCTATAATACGCAAGTGCTTTTTCATAGTAAAGATTTTTGGCTGGAGGCAGAATAATGGTAGATTTTTGGGCGATCTGAGAAAGAGAAGTTTTAGCATATTTTTTTACTTCTGGATTTTCTCTTGGATCTTCCAATATCTTCTTTAAATCGGCCATAGCTTTTCTGTCGCCTATATGCCCCAATAAAATTACAACCTGCTGTTTCAAAAAGAAATTGGGTGTTTTGAGTGCTTCTATCAAAGGATTGACAACAGATTTTCCCATTCTGTGGATTGCAAGAATGATATTGATTCTTTCTGTATCCTTGGTAGAATTAGCTAAATAGGGAAGCATAGCGGGTATTGCCATCTCTCCTACCTGAGATGCCAGAAGAGCTATAGCATCATTCTTTTGATAGAGATTCCCTGTAGCAGCGATTTCTACCAATTGTTGTATTCTAGCAGGGTCTGTCTCTTTTCTGATAGGAGCTTTTTCGGCATAAAGAAGAAGAGATCTGGCAATGCGAGAAAATTCTCCGCCTTGCATGAGCATTTTCATCATCAGTTCATTGCCTACTATTTTTCTGAGTTCCAATGCCTCTTTATCAGAAGGTTGGGCAACCAGAACCTGGTTTAACAGAAAAAGGGCTGTCTCTAATTCACCACTTTGATAATGGGCTACTGCATCTTGCCCCATTTTTAAAATTTGCTCTCTTGAGCCTGCTTCCTGGCTTAGTACCTCTAGGGGGTAGAAGAAAATACACATAACCAACAATAAACCAAGAATACCCCTCATACTATCCTCCCTTTTAAGATTAGAATTCATGACTTTATATCCTTTTTCGAAAACAATAACAAAATTATATTTTTTAGCTCCATCGAAAATGCTGGAAAACCCAATTGTTGCCATCCTTATTGTCCCAATTTTTTTCATCATCTGTAAAGGCAAGCTCCAATTGGTTTCCTATTTGTATTGTAGAAGGTATCTCAATGATCGCTATCCAATATTTCCCCATACGTTTCATTTTTACAAGAGGATTGAATTTCCAGTTGTTCAAGGTCCAAATCATGTATAACTGCTTGGATTCTGTAAGTTCTCCAGAATAATAGACACCAATTTCATTGGAAGAAAGAGGAAAAATTTCGACATCATGATAGAAAGAAACTGTCTCGCTTTGCTCTGGCTTTATATAAATCGCTATATCGACTTCCCCAACAATTTCATTTCCTCTTTTTAAATTGCAGGTAAGTGGCTTGCCGATAGGGAAGCTCGTATCTCTTCTAAGTTGATATATAACAGAACCGACAAGATCGTCCTGGTCTTTGATTACAGAGGCAATTCCTGTAAATACAAGACTTGCAATGCCTAAAAAAGGAAAAATTTTCCCAGGAATAGCACCACCTGATTTTAAAATTTCCGCTATCTTGGCCGATCCATCAGAAAAGATATTAGCAAAAGATTCTGCATCGCTTTCTAACACAGTAATAGCCACCTGAAGCAAATTTTCAACATAACCAGAAAAAAGGATTTTGTCAAAAGTGTTTCTGGGTTTTATAATCCATTTCCCATTTTCTATCTGGCTTTGTTCTATATCCGAAATCAATTTTTCGTTGATATTTTTGGCAACATAGGCAGTAGGGTAATCGCTGGCAATGTTGAGATAGAATTTTGTTTCACCCCAATCCTTAAATGGATTCAATCTGATTTCCTGCCACTCGATTTCTACATATTTTTTGATGGACATAAGCGTTCCTTTCTGATTAGAAACGAATAGCTATTTTATTTTTCTATCACTCTATAGATACAGGACTTAGAATCATGGTAATTGCTGTTCCTTTTGATGGCAATTTTTTTTCATTTGCATAGTAAACTGTATCGTCTATTCTTTCTGGTAATGGATTGTTGATAATCGCATCTGGATCATGAAAAGTAGCTACTATGACTCCGCTTAGATTTGCCCTGAAAATATTTTTTCCTTTAGCTGTTTTTTCAAAACGACTCCCTGTAAAAATCCAGGAAACAAAAGGCATCTGGCGATCATATTTTTTATCCCATATCATCTCTTCAGCGCGTAAGCGTTTTATTCTATCTTTTTCCTGCCACTGTATATATAAAAAAACTTTATCACCATAAGGAGTCACACTATCTCCCTGGAATTTTCCTGCTCCACCAGGATTTAAGCCTATAAGCAAAAGAGATGTTTGTAATAAAGCAGGGTTACAGTCTAGCACAAAAATACTTTCGTGTTCTTTACCTCCAGGAGTCGTTGCCAAAAGCTCAATCAATCCTGAGGTCATATTGACAATGCCTTTCACTTCGACTCTGCGTTCCTGGGGCCATACAGTGATTCCTCTAAGCTCGATTTTTTGGGACGGGCTTTCTTTTATAGTATTCTGAGCATAAGAAAAAATAGAAAAAACAAGGAACATTACTGATATGATAAAGTAAAATTTATTTTTTTCCATCTTAATTTTTACAGAGTTCAATAGTTTTCCTCTTAATTTTTCATAACCTCGGCAGCGACCTTACGCCATATATGAGTATCCTGGTCATCAGGTACCAGAGAAAGAATTTTTCTGCATGTTTGTAAGACTTCTCCTAAATCCCCTCTCGTGAGACTTCTCTTGGCGTATTTCTTGTAAAAATTGATGGCTAGATCCCCTTTATTTTGTCTTTCGCATAGCTTTGCCAGTTCTAAAAAAGCAGAAGGTTCGTAGTCGGGAGCCAACTCGATGATATGAAACAGAGAAGTCAGGGCATCATGATAATTATTGATCGCTTTTGTCATATTCACCACAAGTTTATATTCTTCCACCGCAGACTCGACATGACCTAGTTGATCCAGAATCTCCGCTCGTTTTTGGCGAATTTCCAGGTTGAAAGGCTCATTGATAAGTACAATGTTAAGAACTTCAAGACTTTCAGAAAAAGCATGGGCCGCAGTTCGCTGCTCTCCTTCTTCCATCGATTTGCATGCCTGGTCAATAGCAAGATCGGCAACGCAAATATATTCTTCTGTAGCTTCTTCAAAATATTGTATTTTAGCATAAGCTTCTGCAAGGGCACGATGAAAAGAACGATTTTCTGGCTCTAATTGTACTAACTTTCGGAGAACTGATACCAAAATTTCTGGAGTATTGGTGCTTTGCAGATGATCTAACAAGTTGAGAAGCAAAATTTTTGCCCTTTCTGTATCTCTCTGCAAAAGATAGACATCCGCCATCCATTCGCGAGCTGCTAAATTATCGGGCTCGAATTCTATGATTTTTTCACATACATTCACGAGATAACGACACCCGAAAGAATCTTCCAGAAGACCTGAACTACGAAGAATATCTCCTAGCTTTTTGTATTCCATGAGACCATTGTCTTTTTGCCCTATCTGCAAATAAGTATTTGCAAGTTCAATCCTCGCCTCGATATTTTTTTCATTCGAAATTAGAATTTTCTGATAAGAAAGAATGGTTTCTTCGAACTTGCCTTGCCTTTTATAAAGGTTCGCCAGTGTGGTGTATGTAAAACCAGCATCATCCTTTTGTCCAAGCTCATAGTATAAGGTTGCCATATATTCCAGTACTTCTGGACTCATGGGGTTATTCTGATATGCTTCCTCAAGAACAGCAATAGCCTTGGTTTTGTCTTCTATAGAAAGCTTCCTGGCGTAGATAATAGATGCCTTTGCCCCTTCCTGCAATTGTCCATTCTGAAAGAGTACCTTTATGTAATTGTCGTGTGCTTCGAGATCCTCTGGGGCGTAAGCGATTACGCGAGAATATGCTTTGATGCTTCCTTCAAAATCTCCTTCTTGCAAGCAGACTTCGCCTAATTCTTTATACTTGGCAACGGCCTTATTGATAAGACCACATGATTCATAAGCCTCAGCAAGCCAAGTTATGCTTGCCAGATCAGAAGTATCCAGTTCTTCTGCTCTCTCATAAAGCTTGATGCACTTGAAAATATTTTCTCGATATTCATCAAAATGAACCATTTGCTTAAGTTCTTCTGCTGTACGCAATGCTATATATCCATGATCTTTATACATGCTATACAAGAATCTCATTGCATAGAATTGCGGAAGACGGCAAATAGTCATGATTTCTTCTAAGTCTCTTCCACCATCGCATAGACTTAAAAGATGAAATTCTTCAGGCCCCAGTTGATTCTCATAAATATCTTTACAGATATAAGGAATATCTTTCCAGGAAGAAAATACCTCGCTAAGGGTTTTCCATTCATCGAGACGCTTGGCTGCTTCCATTAGAATCATGCCAGAATGGATCTTAATGTCCAAATCCAGCAAATCTTTTGGAAACAAATTTTCTATCTCTATCTCTTCGGAAAATTCAAATTGAATGTCTGGCCAGATAAAGATCTCAAAAATTTCTTCTCCCATCTGGAATCTACATAGATTTTCTATGAAATCTTTGTCTGCATTCATTTCCAATAAAATAGTAGAAAGAGGTTTTCCCGTTTCTCTTTGCGCTTGGAAAACAGCTTCTACTGTTTCATCATCAATCTGCCCAAAAGCTCTTCTGATTCCTTCTGCAAGAATACTAGGCCTGTTGGGAGAAGCAACCAAGTTGATCTCTCCATTCAAGAAAGAGATATATTTTTCTTGGTTTCCTGATTGAACATATAGAAAACCTGATCTCTTGTTGTCTCCAATCCCCTGGAATATACCAGAGAGTCCAAGTATTTCAAGGTCTTTCTTTTTATCTCTCTTTCCAATCATCTTCTTTCCTATGAGAAATCCCCTGGTTAGGGAGCCTTAAAAAATTAGGAAATTGCTAATCCAACTTTTTTATTATAGGTTTTTCTCAATCCAAGTCAAGCGATTAGAAAAAAAATCTATAATCAGTAATATTTTTTTGGGCATCAGGATTAAATAGCTTACCGAACTGTAACTATTCTTTCGTATTTTACCCCTTTGCAGGATAGGCAAGGATAGGTTTCCCCAGAAACGATTCCTGTCCCTTTTCCAGCACATTCAGAGCAGGCTTTTAAATCTTGCCTGACCACAGAAAAAGTATTTTCATAATGGCTGGCCTGCAACCATTCTTTTCTTGTAGAAGTTCCTGTTTTCTGCCACCATTCTTCGGCAAGGGCATTGATCATTTTTGATCTACTCAGGGAAGTTTTTTGTCGTTTCTGGCCTGTGCTTTCCTCTGGTTCTTTACCTTCGGTACCTACAATAAAAGTTCCAGAATGATAGCTAAAGCTATAGAGATTATTTTTATTCCTCATTTCGAAATAGCTCTGGACTTCCTGCTCTGTTATTTCTAATTCTTGAGAAAGCTCTGTTAAAATTTCTTTGGGCATAGCAAGGAATACATATTCCCTGGCTTCCTGAAAGGAAATTTTTCGATTGTAAGCCATTTTCCCTGTTTTCTGAGAGACTTTTTGCATCCAGAGTGACGTGATTTCTAGTTTAAAATATTCTTTCTGTTTTTCCAGAGTTTCTTCCCAAATTTTTTTCCATTCATTTTCTTCTATTGTATTTTTTAGCTCTTGTAAAATTTCAAATGCTTTTTTATAACGATTTGTACTACAATATATATGGAAATGCTGCATATTTTTTTTCTGCTTGCTTTGGGAAGCCTTTTTTTCTACATCCATCAGTAAAGTCTGTATCTGATCGCTCAGGTCTGGCTGCAAAGTTTTTGCTTTATCGAAATGTATTCTGGCTTTAACCTGATTTTCCATGCGCAAAAGGGCTTTTGCCAGATCAAGATTACCCTTTGCTGTTTTCAGGTCATATTCCTGAGAAAATTTTTGGTATATCTCTTCTGGCTTGTATATCTCTGCCATAGAAACGACGATATCTTGTTTTTTTAAAATATTAGAAAGGGGAACAGGAATATTCCCATTTTTGTTTTTAATTAATAGATAGCCAGACTTTTCCTCCTGGAGGATTCCTAAAATCGTACCTCCATTCCTCAGGTAAACCTGCACACCAGACATCATATCTTCTGAGGACTTTTCGGGAACGATTCCTAGCTTTTTCTGAATGGATTCCAGGGATAATGGATGCAAAGAATGCCAGGGGATTTCCAGAATTCCCTGATTATCCCATCGTTTGAATATAATCTTTTCGTCCTGGTATTCCAAAATTTCTCCATGCAACAAAGCATAATTCTTCAGCCAGAGTAAAGTAGCCTGAGCAGGAATTAACAAAAAGAAAAACAGAAAAAATATTTTTTTCACTAGAGATCCTCCATACTTACCGCACGAGGGCAACCTTCTATCTGCAAGCTAGAGAGAATTTCCTCATACTTTTCTTCCGCTATTTTAAAAAATCTACCCTGAGCCGATGCATAAACCTCGTTGGTATCTTTAGAGAAGAGCTTTCCTGATGCCTGCCAGTAAAGTTTGGGATGCCTTTGCTCTTTATCCATGGTTGCTTCTATCTGGATCGCTGTTCCCATCAAAAGAGGCCGATGGAATCGAACATTCAGAGAGCCTGTAAACACCATTTTTTTAGTAATGCTCGCGACGATCCTTCCTAAAGCTTCATCTAAAATAGCGCAGATCAATCCTCCATGAACGATTCCTTTGTATCCAGCATGATGCTCCTGGAATTCACAAAAAGCAATGACCCTATCTTCATCTCTGTAAAAAGAAGCATGAAGCCCCGTCGGATTCTCGTGTCCACAGACAAAACAAGGATGATAGTTTGCTAGTAATCTCATGATTCTAAACCATTTCTTGCAAGCAGGCTAAAAGTTTATTTCTGGAATCCTCCAGAAGAGATACAGGCTTAGGCCATTGTTCCATAATCATCATACCATGATACTTTCGCTGGATCAGTCGGGAGAGTGCACCTTTGATTCCTTTGCTGTTGTCCTTTCGCGATGGGCCTGTAAACACAGGCAGATGCTCATCGTTCTGACCATTGTTTTCATGAATATGAATGTGGATGATAGGAACATTGCTTTTCAGCGTATCCAGAAATTTCCAATAGTCGTTGCTTGTAGGATGCAAATTGGCATGCCCTAGATCCAGGCACATACCAATTCTTTCTTTTCCTGAAAATTTTTTGCCTTCAAGCAGGGAAAAAAGCTCATTCATAGCTTCGGGCGGATCGCCTGGTGTATTTTCCACAGCAACACTCAGACCTGCATCCAGAGCCTTTTGCCATACAGGAATAGCTGTTTCAATAAAAAGATCTATGCCGATACTTCTTTCCAGATGAGTGTTCAAGATTTTAGCCCCAATATCCTTTGCAAAAGCAATGCTTATGTTCAATCTTTCTTTGCCTTCTTCTGTAAAAACAGTAGCTGACAAGGGAACATGGACAGAAAGTGCAATATCTTTTTCTGTAGCGGTGTTCTTGATACGTTTTCTATCTTCTATAACCAGGTCGTTTTCTTTCCAGCCAATGGCTTTTCCCTGGATTTTGGAGCTAATATGATATGTATGGAATTTATCGGGAAACCATTCAAAAGCGTCAAACCCTTTAGATACAGCATATTCAAAAGGTTCCCATACGGTCTTACTGGAAATGGCAGTCTGATTTCCGATACGAAACTGTTTATCTTTAAGGATGATAGGCTGTTTTTCTTCAACAGCATTTTGTTTTGTCATTGTAAAATTTCCTATAAAAAAAAATCAAAAAATGAGGGCTATAGTTTATGGTTTTTTGGGCAAAATGCCATAGAATGGGTCTGTGCCAGCGCACAGGCGGAAGCCACGAGAAACCTGCCTGATAACGCTGGAGGAATACCATACCGTGGTTATGTTTGCCAGTCTGGAATCAGACCAGCCTGAGCCTTTGACAGCATAGAGGGTATTGGGGCCAGCAAATTTTTCTGTGCAGGTGAACTCAGAAACACTTCCAGCCATATCATTCACTCCAAAGGGTGATTCATCGCATAGAAATGCTGGCACATATCTGGAAATAGGCTCCTGGTATGCCTGGTATATCCTTGCTGCCAATACTTTGGCAAATCGGGGATTAGGATAATTTCCCCAGGGATATTCTCTTTGGTCTGCCCCTCTGGCTGCTGTTTGCCATTCTTCTGCTGTTGGTAAGCGAAATTTCAGTCCAGATTCTTTCAGAGAAGGGGGCAAATTTTCATTATACCATTGGATATATTCTTTTATTTGCTCATGGCTTACACCAAACACTGGCCAGTTGAGTTCTCCTATACGAAGCACAATCTCTCCCTGATGGAAATGGAAAAGAGGCCTGTCAGGAAGAATCATAGGAATTCTTCTGGCAATCTTCTCTTTCTGCCAGGGAAGAGGGCCATGGACGCTCTTGAGATATTCCAGCCAATCTCCTATAGTAGCCTCATAGCGGCCTATCAGATATCCTGTTGTATTATGGTATTTTGCATCCCCTTGCAGGAAACCACGAGGTACAACTACGAAATCATACTTTTCGTTATCCCATTCTTTAGGATAAGGAGGCAGATGGAGATATACAGGATAGGCAAAAGGCTTGCCAAAGCTCTGCTCTCTAAAGACTCTGAAGGGAAAGCGGATGGGAAAATATCCTGGTGCCTTGCAATAGAGAAGATAATCTCCAACATCCAGAAGTGCCTTATTGTCTTGTATTTTGCATTTTTCATCCTCTGCAAGGTCATAGACCGAGTTACGTAGGGACTGCAAAGGCTTATTGTCATAAATCCAGAATACAGGAGCATCTTCTATCACCTGGAAATAAGGATCAGAATACAAACTTCCATCCAAAGGAAATTGCTGCATCTCCCAGTTTCTCAGAACAGTACAGGAAACCCTTTTCTTATTGCTCAAGGCTAATTTCAATGATTCTTCCGAGAGAATATTGGTATCGTCGATTTTCAGAAAATAGTCTCCCTTCTGCAAGGGACTATCTACAGAGGGAAGAGATACAAGACGCACCAGATAGTCTACTTTTCCCTGAAAGCTACGATGAGGCAAAAGGCTATAGATAGAGCTTGCCCTTTTCAGAAAGCTGGATGTAAAGCAAGAGAGGACTCTTCTCCTTTCCTCTTCAGCAAGCCGAGAAGTCTGCACCATCCTGATTACTTTGTTGACCCATTTGTCCATCTCTTTTATGGATTGCTCTTCTATCTGTTTTTTGCTTAATATCAAAGATTTAAGACTTTCCTCTAAGAATTTCTTCTTATCTTCCAGATCCTTGATGACTTCTTCTAGCTCTTTTTTACTTTCGTCCATTCCTTTTAAAAGAGAATCATGCCTTTCTTTTTTCTTTTTTTCCAAAGAATTAAAGGTTTGCTCTAGCTGCCTTTTGGTCGTAAGCTCTCTGTCCGATGTTTTGGAAAGATCGTACTCCCTGTTGAGTATCTGTAAGCAGCAAAGGAGAAAATAAGCATCTATGTATTCTGGATGAATTTCCAGGCTTCGAATTAAAGAATTCTGTGCTACAAAATAATTCTGGTTGAGCATTTGGAAAGAGGCTTCCCAAAGCAAATTCTGACAGCGTAAGAAATTTTCCAAACTTTCCAGCTTCTGTTTTTTTTGCTGGCTTAGCGGAAAAACTTCGCCTGTTTTCGTATTGACAGGAAGCAGTCTTTTTCTTCCATCTTGCGTTTCTACAAAGCGATAGAGATATATATGAGCAAAAATAGGATCTGTTTTTACAAGCACAGGAGCAAACTCATCCAAGGCTTTTGTGTCTTTCTTTTGGATTTGCAAAGATTCGATTCGGAAAGGCCTTCTATCTGTTTCGTTATCCGTAAGATTGATAAGAAGTTGCAATAAATGCAAAAGATTTTTTTTATCTTCCTCTTTTTGTCCCATTTGCAATGCCTGGCGATACAAAGGAAGAACTTCTGCAGCCAAAGAATTACGATACCGCTCTATTTGCATTTTGCGCATCTTTGCAATGGTTTCTTTCTCAATTTCTCTACTTTCTTCACTAATACCTTCAGAATCTATTGTTGTCGGGATAGAATCCAAAGTATTCCTGTGGTTGGTCTGAAATTCCTGATAGATTTCCAGTGCTTTTGTTCTGATTTCAAATAAAGCCTGATCTTTCTGGGCAGCAGGATATACAATAAAGCTATAAAAAGATACGGTAAGCAAAATCAAAAAAGAGATTGCCGTTACAGCCACAATCCCCTGGTGTCTCAGAGCCTTTTTATAAATTTTATATAAAATGCCAGGTTTTTTAGCCTGCACAGGCTTATAATCCAGAAAGCAATCAATATCCTGAGCAAAGGCTTTGGCCGTTTGATAGCGTCGTAACGGATTTTTTTCCAAAGCCTTCAAGCAAATTGACTCTGCATCGCTTGCCAGCTTTGGTTTGATTTTTCTAATAGCAGGCTCTACATTCATGATTTTAGAAAGTATTTCTACAGAAGAAAGGCCTTCTACCAGGGATTGGCCAGTCAATAGTTCATAAAGAATAGCACCCAAAGAATATATATCTTGAAGAGGAGAAGGAGGATACCCTTGCAAAACTTCAGGAGACATATAAACCAACGTTCCTACGACCTCTCCACTTTTAGTAAGGCGGTTGTCCGACTGGGTATTTTTAGCCAGCCCAAAATCCATCAGATAGGGTTTTTCATACCTGTCTATCATGATGTTACTAGGCTTGACATCTCTATGAATGATATTCCTTGTATGAGCATGATGAAGAGCATAGGCTATATCTCTGACAAGCACCAATGCCTGCCTTATAGCAAGAGGATTCTTCTGCTGGTATTGCTGGAGGTTCATGCCTTCTATGATCTGCATTGCAATATAATGGTATTCTCCCTCTTTCCCAACCTCATAGATTGTGATGATATTAGGATGATCCAGAGAGGAAGCAGACTTGGCTTCTTCCAAAAACCTCTGGATTTGATCCTGGTTTGCAATCTGGCTATAGGGGAGAACCTTGAGGGCGACATGGCGTTTGAGCTTTGTATCGAAAGCTCGATATACCACACCTACTGCCCCGCGTCCAATCTCCGCCTCCAGGACAAATTTGCCAAGATGTTTCTTTTCTGTATCATCAAGGGAATCAGAAGAAGGCTTGCTTATAGTTTCTTCCCGATGGTCTTCTGGCAGATCTTCTATATAGCTGGAATTGCTCGCGACAAGGGAAGGGATTTCCAGATTGTTTTCTCTTCCTATTTTCTGGAATTCTTCCCAAAAATTTTGCAAAGACAAAGGCCTTTGTTCTGGTGCAAGGCATAAAGAAGAGGAGATCAATTTTTTATAGGATTCCAGAAGCTTATTATTAGAAGGAAATTCAGGCAAAGGCAAACCCTGCTTTATCGCTCTTAAATACTCCAGGCTGCTTTGAGATTCAAAAGGAGGCTTTCCTGCTAATGTATAATAGAGAATACTGGCTAAAGAAAAAATATCGCATCTCATATCCGTAGAAATAGGATTTTCGATTTGTTCTGGAGCAGTAAAACCAGGATAAACGGCCATGCCTTGCGCCTCTTCCTTCTCGGATAAATTAGCATAGCGTAAAAAACTCAAGCCTGACAGATGGCAATTGCCATCATCATCCAAAAGAATATTTTCAGGGCTTAAGTCTTTATAGACCATATTCTGGGAATGCAAATCATATAAAAATTGCCCCAACTGGTTGAAAAGATGAGAAAAAACCTTTCCACCAAGTCTTCTATGCCTTATTATTCTGCTTTTCAGGCTTTCTAAAGGGACACCTTCCATGATATAGCCATAAAGGCAAATCCTGGATTCTTTAATGATTTCCAGAATAGGAGGAAGAATTGGCCTTTTAAAACGCTCTAGCATAGACGCAGCCTGAAGGAATTTCTGAATGCTTTGAGCATCTTGTTTTTCGATTTTAAGTATCTTAAAAATTAAAGGTTTTCCCTGTAAATTCCGATACAAAAGGGCATTTTCCCCCTGCGCTATTTTGATCAGACGGCCATACTTCTGGATCAGATATTGGTATGCTGTGGAATCTGTCTTGATCAAGTTATCATCAGGTTTAATAACACTTTTGATCAAACTGTCTTTAATTTTAATGAAGCAAGTTACCTTTTCTTCGGATTCTGAAAAATTTTCCAGGGGAATAGAGAAGCTCTCTCCTTTTGTAAGAATCTGGCTTTTATCCTGGTATTGCAGAATCAGCTTTTTATTCGCCTGAAGAACAAATTGATTTTCAGTGATCTGAAGCGCAGCATGAAAGGGAAACGACTGGGTCACAAAAATGTCCATATTGGAAGCATTTCCAATTTTTATCGTAGGGCTTGCCTCTTCGGAAAGAAAATATTTTATTTTTCCTGTAATATATTGATCCGAAAGCCCATATTCCTCTCCTTTTCTACGGACAGTAATCGTCCAAACCAGATTTTGCAAGGTACTTCCTCCAAACAAATAAAAATTTATCTTTTTACAAGTTAGCCTCCTTCGGAGGCAATCTTTCCCGTGCGTAAGCTGTAATCTTATCGTTATCTTAATCGTAATCGTTATCTTAATCCTTATCCTCTATGAGCATTGATAAAGATAAAGATTACGATAAAGATTACGATTACGACAAAACTATAATTTCCTATACAGCCAGGTACAGGAAATAATTAATTAAGCGAATTTTAAGCCTACTTCTGCAAGTTTCCAGGCGTAAAAATTTGAATTTTCTAGCGATTTAAAATATAACCACATAGGCACAGAAAACACAGCACAGCAGAAAGGGTTTTTATATCCATCCTAGCTAATCATCTATCGTGCTTTTTGTCAATAAAAAAGCTGCTTTGGCCGAAAAGCGGTAAATTTTTTTCTTTTTGACCATTAACCTCAGGCTCATTATAATAAATTATGGACTGGATTAAAACCATAAAGTATGGTTTGTGGAAAAACTATGTCGTATTTTTTTACACACAGGACATCGTTATGAAAAATCAAAATTTCTGTCAGATGTGTTTTGGGCTTATCTTTCTTTTTATTCCCTGTCTTATTGCAGAAGGAAACAAGTGCATGAATCTTATGCCTGCACCAAAGCAAATTGTATGGAAAGAAGGGGCTTTCCGAGTGGGTCAATCTTTTTCTTTCGCTATAGAAGGCGAGGGGCAGGAGCGAGTTAGAAAAAACGCTATTCGTATGATGCAAAGACTTTCGGCAAAAACCGCACTCTTCTTTCGTCAGGATTTTCTATCTCCACTACCTAAAGACAGTCAGCCTCTTATGTTGATCTCTTTTCAAAAAAAAGGAAATGTAGTTCTAAAAGAAGACGAATCCTATCGTTTGACAATCACACAAGACAGAATCCTTTTGGATTCCCCTACAGACTTAGGTTCAATACGAGGCATGGAGACTCTTTTACAACTCCTGGAAGCCGATGAAAAGGGATATTTTTTCCCTGCATTGGAAATACAGGATGAACCAAGATTTCCCTGGCGGGGACTTTTGATGGATGTTTGCCGACACTATATGCCAGTGGAAGTCATCAAGCGAAATCTGGATGCTATGGCAGCAGTCAAAATGAATGTATTCCACTGGCATCTTAGCGAAGACCAGGGCTTTCGTGTAGAGAGCAAGCTATTCCCGAAGCTGCATGAAATGGGGTCGGATGGCCTTTATTATAGCCAGCAAGAAATCAGAAATATCGTTGCCTATGCCCAAGAGAGAGGGATTCGAGTAGTGCCTGAATTCGATATGCCTGGCCATGCTACAAGCTGGTTTGTCGGTTATCCAGAGCTTGCCAGCATTCCTGGTTCTTATTCTATAGATCGGACTTATGGAGTCAAAGATCCCGCTATGGATCCCTCCAGAGAAGAAACATACCAATTTCTGGATGCTTTTTGGGGAGAAATGGCCTCGCTTTTTCCTGATGAGTATTTCCACATTGGAGGGGATGAAAACAATGGCAAGATGTGGGATAAAAGCCCGAATGTACAGGCATTCATGAAAGCAAAAGGAATTGCAGACAACCATGCCCTCCAGGCGTACTTCAACAAGCGGATATTGCAGATTCTCACCAAATATGGCAAAAAGCTTGTAGGTTGGGATGAAATCTTGCATCCTGACATGCCAAAAAATATCGTTATCCAATCCTGGAGAGGCCCACGTTTTCTAGTGGAATCTGCCCAAAAAGGCTATATGGGAATTCTATCGAATGGTTACTATATTGATCTTGTACAGAGCGCGCAGTACCATTATGCCAATGATCCTATCCCTATGAACTCGCCTTTGACTCCTCTCGAAAAAGAGAAGATTCTAGGAGGAGAAGCAACGATGTGGGCAGAGCTTGTTACTCCAGAGAATGTAGACTCTCGTATATGGCCACGCACCGCAGCCATTGCAGAGAGGCTATGGTCACCTCCATCCATCATAGATGTAAGCGATATGTACAGAAGGCTTGCTATCCTAAGCATGCAACTCGAAGAGCTAGGGATTACACACCTCAAGAATTATCCTATGATGCTACGTCGTCTTGCACGTTCTACAGAAATAGAGCCTTTGAAAACTCTGGCAGACATCGTGGAACCCTTGGAACAATACTCCCGCCATATGCAGGGAATCGTTTACCATACTTATTATCCTTTATGCCGTCTGGCAGATGCTGTCCCCCCAGAGTCTACAACGGCGCGTCATTTCAACAATCTCGTAGAAGATTTTCTAGCAGATAAAAATTCTTCCAGCTCAGCAGCGATAGAATCTTTTCTTGCTCTATGGCGTGACAACGAGGAAAAACTGCTCCCCATGATCCAGAGATCTCCTGCCCTTCACGAAATTCATCCTCTTTCCCAAGCTGTGAAAGCCCTTTCAATAGCAGGGCTTGACTCTATCCACTATATCAGAGCAGGACAAAAACCTGGCGACTCCTGGATACAAGAAAAAGAAGATCTGCTGATAAAAACACGCAAGCCTTACGCAGAAACAGAAATCATGATCCATAAAGGGATAGAAAAATTAGTGCAAAAAGCGAACAAAAAGTAAAAAAAATATTTTGTTCTGGTCAAGATGTTGTCTAACAGCACAATGGAGCAGATGCTATTTCATAGCACTGCTCATTTTGCACAGGATCACTTTGACTATTACAGAAAAAGGAATATTTTATGGGACAATTGCATTTATGGGATTGGATTGTAGTAGCAGCGTATTTTGTGATTGTAATTGCCATTGCACTCTATTACTACAAAAAATCCAGACAAAATACACAAGAATTTTTTCTTTCTGGAAGAAATCTGCCATGGTGGCTGGCTGGTACAGCAATGGTAGCCACTACGTTTGCTGCAGATACACCTCTGGCTGTCACAGAACTTGTTGCCCAAAACGGAATCGCAGGAAACTGGCTCTGGTGGAATATGGCTATAGGAAGCATGCTCACCGTATTTTTCTATGCCAGACTTTGGCGTAGGGCCAATATTTTAACCGATGTGGAGTTTGTAGAATTGCGATATAGCGGCAAGACGGCTGCCGTACTACGTGGGTTCCGAGCTATATACCTCGGCTTTTTCATGAATATGATCGTAATTGCCTGGGTCAATAAAGCCATGGAAAAGATATTTCAGGTAACATTGCCAGGCATAGATTCTTTTTTATTGGTCGTAGTCTGCACAGGAATCATTGCTATTTACGCCTCTTCTTCTGGACTTTTGGGTACTGCTCGCATTGATTCTTTGCAATTTGTGATTGCTATAATCGGATGTATTGTGCTTGCTGTGATTGTCGTGCGCCTTCCTGAAGTGGGAGGCATCGCAGGCATCAAAGCCAAACTCTCCGAAAACGTTTTTGCTTTTGCTCCAAGCGTCCTCACCAATCCGATGGATAGCGTTTTGGGAGGCACACTCGCCCTTTCTTTGGGAGCCTTCATCGCCCATATAGGCATCCAGTGGTGGGCTTCCTGGTATCCTGGATCTGACCCAGGTGGCGGAGGCTATATAGCTCAAAGGATGATGTCCGCGAAAGACGAAAAGCATTCCCTTTTTGCAACCTTATGGTTTACTGTAGCCCACTATTGTTTGCGTCCCTGGCCCTGGATACTGGTCGCTCTCTCCGCTATGGTTTTACTCCCCAGGCTGCCCATGCAGGATCATAAAATCATCGCGGAATATAGCCCTGCCTTCGAGATATTTCGGGATGCCAGAAATCATGGTACAGACTACCATACAAAAACAAACGATCCTGTGCTGCTTGCCAGGATCAAGGAATTTGAGGATCCAAAATTTTTCGAGAAATTCGAGAATACCGTAGATCCAGGAAAAATGTATCCCAAGCTCATGGTACAATACCTTCCAACAGGACTCTTAGGGCTTATGCTCGCCGTTTTTCTGGCAGCTTATATGTCTACTATATCCGCTCAGTTCAATTGGGGAACATCCTATCTCGTGCATGATTTTTATCGAAGGTTCATACGGCGTGAAGCAGAAGAAAAACACTATGTCTGGATAGCAAGATGCAGTATTCTTTTGATCACGATTTTTTCTTTGCTTATAACGAAGTATCTATTGAATACCATATCAGGAGCCTGGGAATTCATCATCAATGCAAGTGCAGGCATCGGGACAGTCCTGATTTTGCGGTGGTTCTGGTGGCGTATCAACGCATGGTCGGAAATAGCGGCTATGGTTGCACCCCTTGTATTATATCCGATTTCCCATTATGTCTTACAGCTCAAGTCCCCTATGAGCCTTTATCCTACGGTTATCGGTACGACCCTGGTCTGGCTTTTGGTAACATACCTGACAAGCCCTTCTGATTCCCAAACTCTGCGCCAGTTCTATACCAAAATCCACCCAGGAGGATGGGGTTGGAAAAAAATTGCAAGGCAATGCCCTGATGTAGTTTGTGATCGTGGCTATGGAAAGCTTTTTATCAACTGGCTTTTTGGCGTAGTCCTGGTATACTCTGTCCTCTATGCAACTGGAAAAATCTTGTTCCAGGAATACCTGCCAGCCAGCATGGCCCTATTTCTTGCCTTGCTTTCCGTTTTTGTCATTTATAGAAATATGCAAGAGCAAAATAATTAAAATCGTAGCAATCCTGCTCTTCTCAGAATATCGAGGATGTCTTTAGGGAATTGGAATTCATTGGTGATTTCTTTGTGGGATATGCCATATTGATGGCAAAGCGAAGCAACTTCAAGAGTGTGCTGCTGGAAGCGTCGAGCATATTGAGCAAGGAGATCGGGAGTGATTTCGATCTCCAGTGTTCTTCCTGATTCAGAATCTTGCAGGATTTTCCTTCCTGTTTTCAGAACAGAATTTTTTTCTTCCTGCGCCATAATATGGAGAGAAATGGCTGGCATATTTCTACAATGGCACAGAGAAAAGAATTCCTGGGTAACAGAAGAATCGTAAAAATCGCTTACAATAATGCTTCTGGAATTCTTTGGCAAAGAAGCAAAAAAATTCTGGAAAGAAAAATTTTTATTTTGGGATGAGACAGTTTTACAATTTTCCAGCTCTTGCAGCATGGAATAGATATTCTTCCTGCCTTTATAATAGCAAAGGTTTGCCTTGCTCTGAGGCCAGGTGGAAAAAATTGCTTTATCTCCAAGAGAAAGAAATATATACATGAGAAACGCGATCATCTTCCTGGCTAAAGAAAATTTTTCATAGAAAAGCATAGAGGGTGAGCAATCCAGAGCGAATATCCAATAGCGAGGATTTTCTACTATATATTCTTTTACAACCAGCTCCTGTAGCCGATGGAAAACGTTCCAATCCAGGCGTTTCAAATCATCGCCTGGAGAATAGGCACGATATTCCGCGAACTCGAATCCTGTTGCTCCTCTTTGAGAAGAAAAAATTTTTTGCCTGTAAGACAAAAGCTTTTTCGTAAGACGCAAAAGGGTTTCTGCCTGCGACAAAAAGTCTTTGCCTGTAAGTTTAAGATCTATAGAATTTGCAATGTCAGCCATCGGGAAACCCAAAAAATAATAGCCATAAAAACAAAAATCAATACAATAGCCCCCAACTGGTACACAAAAGGATATTCTGCAAAATCCCAGGAAAAGATTTCCTTTACAGCAGCATTGCCAGATCCCCTCCTGGAAGAAGCGGATGGTGCCTCCTTCTTCGGAGAAAAAGATTTTTGCAATGCTATTCTCTTTTTCTCCAGATTTAAAACAACAGGCAGCACATCTTCTCCATGATCCAGAGTGATCGTCTCTAAAGGCAAAGGCTCTATGGGCTGAGTAGACAGTATATCTTCTGTAAATTTTATTTGTTGAGGAAGTGGCGATGGAGGGGATTTAGTTGTTTTGGCTTTCTTTTCTGTAGGTGGAGAAGAAATTTCTATGAGCTGCATCAGGGTATCGCCGATTTTTATGGTATCTTCCTGTGTGATCTTATGCTTTTGGATTTGCTTTTCGTTGACAAGAGTTCCATTTCGGCTGCCCAGATCTTCGATATAGTAATCCCCTTGTTCATAGAAAATTCGGGAATGTTGGCGGGATGCTTTCAGATCCTGCAAAGGAATTTCGTTTGTGCTGAGCCTTCCTACTAAAGACATTTCGCCTAGCCTGTACTCGAGGCCTTTAGCGGGGCCTGAGAGAATTACCAGTTTTGCCATAGATTCATTCTTCCCTGATGTATAACAATGCTTTCAAAGCGGGTGGTGGATGAAGTCCACCACCTGTCTAAACCTATTTATTTACGAAAACGATATTTTATAAAGCAAACCAATCCTAAAATCAGCATAAACCAGCTTGCTGGCTCTGGGACAGCAGTGTTGGTAACCATCAGAACGAGATTGGTAGGATTATATACGGCTTCCAAACCCAGACCTTCCGCAAGGTTGAAGAAATTGACGCTACTGAAAGCCCCCAGGCTGGAAAGGAAATTCATGATTGTAAAACTATCGCCCAGGTTAGGATTGTAGCCATTGACGAAGGTTACATTCAGGATTCCTGCAAAATTGACGCTTCCAGAGCTGTTCAGCAAAGAAAAATGAGTAAGGTCAGCGATTTCGATATTGAGAACGCCAGTGCTTTGCTGTGTAAAAGAACCATTGACGGTCATGATGCTGTTATCATCAATGGTCATGGCACCCGCATTCGTCAGATTGCTTAGTGTTGTGAAATTTCTGCCTTCCAGGATGCTGAAGCTCCCCTGGTTCATGGTGACAGGGTTGAATTGCGTGAAGGTAGAACCTGTACCGCTCAAGATCACATTCGCATTGTTCGTGGAAATGCTGGCATTGGCAATGCTCAAGGTAGAATTGGAAAAGACTTTCCATGTACCGCCTGTCAATGTATTGGCAGAATAGTTTGTCAAAGTAGCAAAGCTGTCTACCGTAAAGGTACTTCCATTTGTGGCTTCTATGATGCCTGTGTTAGTAAAGGTTCCATCGGTCAGTTTAAGGCCACCTCCGCCACTTGCTCTCAGCGTGCCTTCATTGTAAACAGTTTCTGTATTGGTAGGATTGATGGTAAGGAGAAGACTCTGGTTGGCATCAATGATCCCCCTATTGGTCAAACCCATCGCATTCATACCTATATTGCCTGCACCCTGGATCGTGTTGTTTTCATTGATCAAACGATTGGTAGTGGCTGTGCCTTTAATCTGGTTTGCAGCAGAATTGCTTAGCGTTATCGTTCCAGCTCCCTGGAGAGTCACAGTTGCGCTATCAATGAATAGCTCAGTTGTTACGCTTGTGGCTGCCAGATTGATCTCTCCTGTATTGTTGATCACTCCTCTAAGATAGGTGTCGCTACCGTTTATAGACTGAATTTTACCAGCATTGGTAAGATTTTCCAGAGTTGCAACGTTGACATTCTGTATTATGCCTGTTCCACTCGTTGTTAGTGTGCCTCCCTGGATGGTAGCAGAGGTAAATTTTACAGTAGAACCATCTTGTGCCTCGATGGTACCATTTGTATTCAGAAAGGTTCCATTCTGCAAATCCATAGTGCCTCCATTGACTGCCCGCATGATGCCTGTATTGGTAAATCCTGTTGCAGAGGGGTCAATGATTAAAGCTATGCTCTGGTTGGCTTCTATGATGCTTTCGTTCACAAAACCCATAGAATTCATACCCATAGAGCCAGAACCCTGGATTAGATTATCTTTATTGATCAGGCGATTGGTGGATACGGTTGATTTGATCTGGTTTGCAGTGGAATTGGATAAAATCAGACTACCGCCTCCCTGCAAGGTCACATCTCCACCCTCTATGAACATCTCTGTTGCAGTGCTAGTAGCAGCCAGGGTAATCTGACTTGTATTCTGGATCGTGCCTACCAGCGTTGTATCACTACCATTGGATGCCTGATATTTACCAGCATTCGTGAGATTGTTCAGAGTGGCAGCTCCCACATTCAAAATGGTACCTGTTCCAGTTGTGGTCAAAGTGCCTCCTTGTATAGTAGTAGTGCCATACAATCTTACGGTCGAGCTATCTTGTGCCTGGATGGTACCTCCTGTGTTCGTGAAGGTTCCATTTTGCAAATCAAGAGTAGCACCATTGACGGCTCTCATGATTCCTGTGTTGGTAAGCCCTGTTGCTGATGGATCCAGGATTAAAGAAACAGTCTGGTTGGCTTCTATGATGCTCTCATTCACAATCCCCATACTGTTCAAGCCAAAATACCCTGATCCCTGGATCAGGTTGTCCTTGTTGATCAGGCGATTGGTGGATACGGTTGATTTGATCTGGTTTGCAGTGGAATTGGATAAAATCAGGCTACCGCCTCCCTGCAAGGTCACATCTCCACCCTCAATGAACAGCTCTGTTGCTACGGTGGAGGCAGCCAGGGTGATCTGGCCTGTATTCTGGATCGTGCCTACCAAGGTTGTATTGCTCCCATTAGCCGACTGATACTTACCAGCATTCGTGAGATTTGTCAGGGTAGTGACTCCAGTATTCTGGATCAGACCTGTACCCGTGGTCGTCAGAGTACCGTTCTGGATATTTGTTGTATTTACCAGTTTAACAAGAGAATTCTCCTGAGCCTGAATCGCGCCTCCTGCATTCTGTATGGAGCCATCCTGGATTTGTAAGGTTGCCCCGTTGATAGCCCGCAAGGTTCCTGTGTTGACGATGCCTGCTGCACTAGGGTTCAAAATGAGAGACATGGAGGCATTGTTTGCCTGAATGATATTTTGATTCACGAACCCCATCGTGTTATTGCCTAAATAAGCAGATCCCTGGATGATATTGTCTTCATTGATCAAACGATCTGTGGCTGCTTCGCCTATGACAAAGTTAGCAGAGCTAGCCCCCAATGTCACAGTACCACCGCCTTTCAGGGTAACATCCCCCCCACCAAAGACCAGATAGGTTCCAACGCTTGCTGCATTTAAACCAATATTACCATAGTTATTATAAGTCCCTGTTGCCTTCAGTTTCAAAGCTGTACCATTTTGAATGCTGATATTACCCCCTGCTGTGTTGCTCAAGACGATGTTGCCATCCAGAGTGCTTGTACCACCTGTTGTCTTGATGGTTCCTGTGGAGCTATTGGTAAGAATTCCACCTTCGATAGTAGAGCTGTTCAGCTCCAAAGTTCCATTGCCCTGAACCGTGATGATACCACCAGAGACTTTAGAATTTTCGATAGCTACAGTAGAAGAATCAGCAAGGATCTGACCAGAAGTGGTGTTTTCAAAATTTTGGTAGTTCCCTTCTGCCAAAACCAGCCTGGAACCATTGATTGCCTTGAGAATACCAGAGTTGATCATGCCTACGGAATCACTGGAAGCCCCTGTGGGATTCAAGGTAAGAGCCGTGCTATTGGTAGATTGTATGGTTCCTCGGTTTGTGAGCATTGTTGTGTTTGCACCCACAAAACCTGAACCCTGGATGATGTTGTTCTCATTGGTCAGTCGGTTGGTATTGACGCTCCCTCGTATATAGTTGGAAGCACTATTCGTCATGGTGATAGTACCACTTCCATTCAAAATGGTTTCTGCACTATCTATATACATGTTTGTAGCAGAAGTAGTTGCATTGATCCCTATGGTACCTGTGTTGGTGATGGTATTTTGAAGGTATGTGCTTGTAGTGGCATTTTGCTGGAAATTGCCATTCAAGGTGACTCCATTCAAAGTTGCAGTACCTGTTGTGCGGATTACACCAGAATCGAATGTGCTGAGAGTTCCCCCGACGATGGTAGATCCTGTCAGATTGACTGTAGAGGAGTCCAATGCACGAATGGTTCCGCCTGTGTTGGTAAAAGTTCCATTTTGCAAGGTCAGAGTCCCCGTCAGGCTAGATTGCATGATACCTGTATTGATCATGCCCAGAGCAGAAGGGTCTAATGTGAGTGCTGAAGACTGGTTGGCATTGATCAGGGATTGGTTGGTGATACCAATCGTGTTGTATCCGATATTTCCAGAACCCTGGATGGTATTGCTCACATTCGTAAAGCGATACCCATTGTCCGCTGTGTCCCGAATATAATTACTAAGGCTGTTGGAAAAAGACACAGTTCCTGTCCCCTCCAGGCTCACATTCCCACCAGCAAGATAGAGATTTGTTGCGCTACTACTTGCATTTATCGAAAGAGTCCCATTGTTGACAATCGTGCTGCCATTGGCAATGCTCAGGCTTTGTGCATTATTGATTCCCAGTGTATTCCCTGAAGCGATGTTCAGATTGTTGATGGCAGCCGCCGTATTCAAACTAACGTTCGCACCACTATTGATGGTGACATCATAGGTATTTGTGCCATTATTATTAGGCACTACCCCAGGGTTCCAGTTTGTTCCTGTATTCCAGTTGCCCGTTGTTCCGCCAATCCACGTAGACTGGGTATTTTGAGCATGTACAGAACAGACCAGTAAAAATAGCCCCAGGATAATACTATGCAGAAAAGTCATTTTCTTTTTTTGCAAAGATTCTATGAGATCAAGCATATCCATCTCCTTGAAAAAAAATATAAAAAATGATCAAAAGCACCTAACTGCTATTGATTATCCTATTCCATGCATTATTCCACGCCTGACAAAAAATTGCAAGCAAAAATCTTTTATATTTTTTAAAAATCAAGGAAGATGCTGATATGGGTACTTTACCTGGGGGCGTATTTTAAGGTTGGGGGATAGCCAAAAGAGAACCACAGATGAACACAGATGGACACAGATAATAAATCTTTTTCATATGTGTCTCTGTGGTTAATGTATAATATAAATTGCTTCCTTGTAAATTATTTGTGTTTATCTGTGTCTATCTGTGGTTCGTTCCCCTAAACATTAAATACGCCCTTTACCTGGGTAAAAATGCCCATAGCGATTAGAATCATCGTAACGCTATGATGCAATAAGAGAATCTATGTATTTGTCTATTTCCTCTACATCCTTTGCCATAGAAATGGCTTGTTTCAATAAGATCAATTTTTTCGTATCTTGAATTTTTCCAACTTTTTCTAATAGATGCAAGGCCTTGGAGCCAAATTTAAACTCTAATGCCAGCATGACGGTTTCTTCTCTGGCTTTGAGTTCTCCTTCTCTGGCTTTGAGTTCTCCTTCTCTGGCTTTG